>CAMZHB010000010.1 GCA_947306605.1 uncultured Prevotellaceae bacterium
TTGCCAACGGTAACTCCATGCACCTGTAACTACGCGCCGATGAAATTCGGGACGGTCTTGAGAATTGTACTGTATCGACAGCTCTGAGTTTCCGTTGAGTTTTTGTCTGTTTCGTTCCGACATAAACGGAACAATGATACGCGGAAAACTGAGGTGTGTTTCGGCTGATATCTCAAAGTAATTTTGGTCGTTGTACCCTTCAAGTCCTGTAATAGCCTCGAAAGCGCCCTTTAATTTTGTGCTCCACACTTCAGAACCGCGAAAAAGGTTGCGGTTTGTGAAACTTACCGATGACGCAAGTCCCAGGTCACCCGATGTATTTGTGCCTTCAAGTTCAGCAGAAACGCTGTTGACTTTGTTAGTTTGGAGAGTGACGTGACAATCTAAGCGTCCGCTGTCGGCTTGTTCCATACGGATGATGGCATATCTCAGTGCCTGCAAATTACTAAAGTTACGGTAACTCGCACGTACATGTTCCTCATTATATATGTCGCCTGGCAAAATCTTAAGTTGCGAATACACCACGTTAGGTCTCACCTGATGGCTCCCATGATAGCGGATTTCCATGCCACGATAGTGAACCGTGTCACATTGTGCTTGTGACTCTTGTTCCAAATTGACATCAACCATCACATGACGGATGGCAAATTTCGTATAGATGTCTGTGGTGTCGGCAGCTACCGTTTTGCCTTCCACAAACATGGTTAGCGAAATGTCATCCGGGCCTCGTAGCGTGTCAATCTCGAATGAAATGAAATTTTTAAGCACACGGTAATAGCCTTCCCGATGAAGCAACGCCACAACGCGGTCTCTTTCCTTATCTAGTAGGGAAGCGTCACAGGGCATATTGATTTTCAAAAAACTGTTACTCTCATGCAGCCGCATGAGTGAGTCTATGTCTGCATTATCAACCTCTGTCTTATACGTACGAATGAAATAGCGTTTGCCGGGCTTCATTACGTACTTTAATTTAACCTTCTTGTCCTTTTCTTTCATGAAGCGTTCGGTCTCCGCTTGCAAATATCCTTTGTTGCGCATTGCAGTTGTGAGATTATCACGCGATAATTCTCCCAAGGAAGCTTCATATATTACCGGCGCTTCTCCGATGCGACGGAAGAAACGATTGAGTCCTTTTGTGCTATCTCGGCCTGAAACGCAATAAAGTCCCAATGGAACTTTTAGCATGTTGAACCATTTTGTGTTGGCTTCCTGACGTACGTATCCCCGAAACGAAGATGCGTCCAAGTGTCTGTCGTTACTTTTCAGCGTTACCGAAGACAACACTTTCTGGTCTTCATGAAGAAATTTTTCAGAAGAACAACCTGTTAACGACACTGCCAATACGATTGACAATACTATACTTGCGTAATAATGTCTCAATGCTTCAAATTTCCTACAAAGATAATACATTATTAAAAATACTTTTGTATTTTCGCAGGATAAAAACGAGAGAAATTTATATGTGGAGCAAAAACAAGCAAAAATGGGTTAGGAGTCTTGCAATTAAGAAATATCGTGACCAAGAGGGATGTTTTATTGCGGAAGGGCCGAAAGTGGTGGGGGAACTCCTTGTTGCTTATAAGCCTCTTCTGTTTGTCGCTACACATGAATGGGCTGAAAGTCATCCGAATTCAGATGCTGAAACAGATGTCCTTTCTGCTGAAGAGCTGGCGCGTGTCAGTCTCATGCAAGCGCCTCAACAGGTGTTGGCTGTCTTCCAAAAACCGACGGAGGACAATGTTCCGCATTCTTTGGGCAAAGAATTGTCGGGCCAACTCGTGCTATTGCTCGACGGTATTCAAGACCCTGGAAACTTAGGCACAATTGTTCGCGTTGCCAATTGGTTCGGTATAACGCATCTGGTTTGTTCGCCCGACACTGCCGATGTTTATTCGCCCAAGGTCGTACAAGCAACGATGGGGGCTTTGAGTAAAGTTGGCGTACATTACACTAAACTGACTGAATTCCTTGATACCGTGTCGTCAGAAACACCTATATACGGCACTTTTCTCGAAGGAAAGAACATTTATGAAGCACCTCTCACGTCGGGCGGCCTGATTATAATGGGCAACGAGGGACAAGGTATCTCGCCGGAGGTCGCTGAGCATGTTAATCACAAACTCTACATTCCGCCATTCCCGCTTGGCAGCACCCATGTCGAAAGTCTGAACGTGGCCATCGCAACTGCCATTACCGTTGCCGAATTCAGACGGAGAAAGTAGCCTTTTCAGTGGTGCTGTCTGCCGCTAATTCTGTTACACATCGTTCTCGGTTCCTACGATGTCGTTTTCTTGTGGAATTCTGTCGAATTCATGCGCTAATTATCTCAAATATTCGTAACTTTGCACTTGAGATAATAAAGTTTATATCCGATATAGGGCAAATTATATCAAAAATAGAAAATAGAAAGTGGCAAATGTAATTAAATTACGACGGGGTTTGAACGTCCAGTTAGCCGGAATAGCAGCTAAATCTTTGGAAAATCTCCCCGTGGAAGGCATCTATGCTTTGCGTCCAGACGATTATTATGGCCTTAAGCCCAAGGTGGTGGTTCGTGAAGGCGATTTGGTCAAAGTTGGAGAGCCTTTGTTTGTAAACAAACAGAATCCTGAAATGCGTGTTGTATCACCTGTGAGTGGCTCAGTCTGTGCCATTGTCCGCGGCGACCGACGTAAGGTCTTGGCTGTTGAAGTTGAGGCGGACGGAAAGCAGGCTGCCGTGGACTATGGTGTTCATCGTCCGCAGGACATGAATGAGGCGGAAGTGAAAGCGTTTCTTATGGAAACGGGAATGCTGGCTTTGTTGAAGAAACGCCCGTATGATGTGACCGCGGAGCCGGATGACGTGCCGAAAGCGGTGTTTGTCACAGCCTTCAGCCGTATGCCCCTTGCGGCAGACACTACATACGTGCTCAAAGGTAGGGAGCAGTTCTTCCTGAAAGGCATTGAGGCTCTGTCACGCGTGGCAAAAGTTTATCTGGGTATATGTCCCGAGCAAGTAGGTGAGTCTTTCACCAAAACGGAGTTCGCTGAAGTGACCGTCTTTGACGGACCTAATCCTTCGGGAAACGTAGGTGTGCAAATCAATCACCTGTCACCGGTAAACAAAGGTGAAGTTGTGTGGACGGCAAGTGCAGAAACGGTGGCTCTGATAGGACATGTGTTTGCGACAGGCCATGTTAGCTTGGAACGTATCGTAGCTTTGGCAGGCAGTTGTGTAAATAATCCGTGTTATTATTCGACTCCGGTCGGCGTTTCTCTGAGCCGGTTGACAGCAGGCCGCCTCAATGAAGAAAAACACGTGCGTTTGATAAACGGCAACCCGCTGGTAGGTCAAGCTACAACAAAAGAAGACTATCTGGGAACCCATGTGACAGAGGTTACAGCGATTCCGGAAGGCGACGACAAGGATGAAATCTTAGGTTGGATGATGCCACGATGGAATGACTTCTCTGTTAGCCGCAGTTACTTCAGTTGGCTACAGGGCAAGCGGAAGTTGTACGATTTGGATGCCCGTGTAAAAGGTGGAGAACGCCACATAATCATGAGCGGAGAGTATGACCGAGTGTTTCCTATGGACATTATGGCCGGCTATCTCGTTAAAGCGATTCTCACAGGGGACATAGACCGCATGGAGCAACTTGGAATTTACGAGGTGTCGCCTGAAGATTTTGCCGTAGCTGAATTTGTCGATTCTTCGAAGTTGGAACTGCAGCGTATCGTGCGTGAAGGCTTGGATATGTTGCGAAAAGAAATGGCTTAACGTTTGACAGAATTATGAGTAATTATATTAAAAGGACCTTTGACCGCATGCGTCCGACCTTTGATGAAGGTGGGCGTCTGCATGCACTACATTCTGTATTCGAAGGTATGGAATCTTTTTTGCTTGTCCCGAATACTACCTCGCGGACGGGCGGTGTCAGCATCCATGATGCCATTGATTCGAAGCGAATCATGTCAATCGTTGTCATAGCTTTGCTTCCGGCCCTGTTGTTCGGTATGTATAACATCGGTTATCAGAACTACATGGCCGCAGGTGTGACAGGGAGCTTCTGGCAAATGTTTTTGTTCGGATTTCTTTGCTTGTTGCCGAAGATAATCGTATCATACGTGGTCGGATTGGGCATAGAGTTTATTTTTGCCCAGGTTAAGCACGAGGAAATTCAGGAAGGCTATTTGGTGACTGGCTTGTTGATGCCTCTGATTCTGCCGATAAATTGTCCATTATGAATGATGGCGATAGCGATTGCGTTTGCCGTGATTTTTGTAAAGGAAATCTTCGGCGGAACTGGGATGAACATTTTTAATGTAGCGCTTGCCGCCCGTGCATTTCTGTTTTTCTCGTATCCATCAAAGATGTCGGGTGACAGTGTATGGATTGCCAAGGAACAAATCTTCGGTTTAGGCAATTCGTTGCCTGACACATTCACTGCAGCTACGCCGTTAGGCTTGGCAAATGTCGGAGAAAAGGTAACGACATCGTTGAATGACATGATTGTAGGTCTGATTCCCGGAAGCGTAGGTGAAACAAGTGTCATCGCAATTGCAATTGGTGCCGTCATTCTCTTGTGGACTGGTGTCGCCAGCTGGAAGACGATGTTGAGTGTCTTTGTCGGCGGTGCTCTGACAGCAGCTTCGTTCAACAGCATAGGGATGACAGAACTGACTTGGTTTGAGCATCTGTTTCTTGGAGGCTTTTGTTTTGGTGCTGTGTTTATGGCAACAGATCCTGTCACGAGTGCACGAACGGAAACAGGCAAGTATTTCTATGGTTTGTTGATTGGTGTTATTGCCATCATGATTCGTGTCTTAAATCCAGGGTATCCGGAGGGTATGATGTTGGCTATATTGTTGATGAATATTTTTGCTGCGTTGTTTGACTATTTGGTTGTTGACCGAAACATTCGTCGCCGCGCTAAACGAGTACTAAATAAATAAGGTTATGGCAATAAATACGAATAACAACACCTATACAATTGTATATGCAACAATTGTTGTAGTGATAGTCGCTTTCTTGCTTTCTTTCGTGTCGAAGGTGCTTGAACCGCAGTCTTTGGCAAATGAACGTATAGACAAGAAGAAGCAAATATTGGCCTCACTGAATATTCGGGAACTGAGTAAAGACAGTGTGGAGAGTTATTATAATAAAGTCATCGTCTGTGACGAGATTGTCAATTCTTCGGGAGAAGTAATAAAAGACGGCTCACTGAAGGACAAGGATGGCTTTGCCGTCAGTATGAAAGAAATAAATAAGGACAATTTGCCAGTTTATGTTTGTCAAGTTGGCGAAGGAGACCAAGGTACCAAATATGTATTCCCGTTATCTGGAAAAGGACTTTGGGGAGCCATTTGGGGTTACATCGCTCTTGATAGTGATTTGAATACTGTCTATGGTACTTATTTCTCTCACCAAAGTGAAACCGCCGGTCTTGGCGCTTTGATTACTGAAAAGGCTTTCCAAGGTCAGTTCCAAGGAAAAAAAATTCATAAGGACGGTTCTCAAAGCATTGATCTTTCGGTTGTGAAGAATGGACAGGTAAAAGACGTCAACGTACAATGTGATGGTATAACCGGAGCAACACTTACTTCAAATGGTGTCAGTGAAATGCTCGCATCAAGTATGGGAAAATACAAGGAGTTTTTAACTAAAGGAAATAAGTGAGGGTAATACAATGAGTAAATTACTATCAAAAGAGAATAAAGGCGTTTTTCTGGCTCCTCTGAACATAGATAATCCAATCGCTGTGCAAGTTCTCGGAATATGTTCCGCACTTGCTGTAACCGCACAACTGGAACCGGCGATTGTTATGGGATTTTCTGTTACGGTAATCGTAGCTATGGCTAACGTAATCATTTCTTTAATAAGAAAAACGATACCTAATCGCATCCGTATCATAATTCAGTTAGTCGTAGTTGCAGCATTGGTTACAATAGTAAGTATGGTGCTTAAAGCATTTGCTTATGACGTCAGCGTACAGCTTTCAGTGTATGTAGGACTCATTATTACAAACTGTATTCTTATGGGACGTTTGGAAGCATTTGCCATGTCAAATGGTCCTTGGCCTAGCTTGCTTGATGGTATAGGTAATGGGTTGGGATATGCGTATATCTTAGTGATTGTCGGTGCCGTTCGCGAATTATTTGGTAGCGGAACGTTATTAGGAATCCGTATTATTCCGAATGTTGCGTATGAATGCGGTTATGAGAATAATGGTATGATGACAATGCCTGCTATGGCTTTAATACTTTTGGGTTGTTTCATTGCAACTCTGCGTTATTTAAACCGCGATAAAGAAAGAAAATAGTAAGGAGGTAGAATAATGGAACATGCATTAAGTTTATTTGTTCGGTCCATTTTTGTGGACAACATGATATTTGCCTCGTTCTTGGGCATGTGTTCTTATCTTGCTGTGTCGAAGAATGTAAAGACTTCTTTTGGCCTCGGAATTGCTGTAATCTTTGTGTTGTTGGTTACCGTTCCAATCAACTACTTGTTGCAGACAAAGGTGTTGACTGGAATAGAAGGCGTAGACCTCTCGTATCTGTCATTCATCCTCTTCATTGCCGTTATTGCAGGTATTGTACAGTTGGTCGAAATGATTGTTGAACGTTTCTCTCCTTCACTTTATGCAGCATTAGGTATATTCTTGCCGCTGATAGCTGTAAACTGTGCAATCATGGGTGCATCTCTTTTTATGCAGCAAAGAATAGAGATGTCACCCGAAAGTTCACAATTTATCGGCAGCATAGGCGATGCAATAGTTTATGCTCTCGGTTCTGGTTTTGGTTGGCTTCTTGCAATTGTAGGTTTGGCTGCAATCAGAGAGAAGATGACGTATACGAATGTCCCCAAACCGTTTCAAGGATTAGGTATCACGTTTATTGTTGTAGGACTTATGGCCATGGCATTCATGTGTTTCTCTGGCCTTAAAATATAATTGTGATGGATATAAGGTTTATTGTAGCGAGCATCATCGTATTTTGGGCGATAATATTTATTTTGGTAGTTATTCTTCTGATTGCTAAGAAATACTTGTTGCCCAGTGGCAAAGTCAACATTACTATTAATGACAAGGAAACGCTCACTGTTGATCAAGGTGCCAGTTTACTTTCCACGTTATCTGAAAATGGAGTATTCCTTTCTTCAGCCTGTGGAGGCAAAGGTTCATGTGGGCAATGTAAATGTCAGGTACTAAGTGGTGGAGGTGAGATATTGGATGTCGAAAAGCAGCATTTCACGCGAAAGGAAGTGCTTAATCATTACCGCTTAGGCTGTCAATGCAAAGTTAAGGGTGATTTGTCGGTTGCTGTTCCCGAGTCTGTTCTTGGAGTAAAGGAGTGGGAGTGCACCGTCATCAGTAATAAAAATGTCAGTTCGTTTATTAAAGAATTTATTGTTGCGCTTCCTCCTGGAGAACACATGGATTTCATTCCTGGTTCCTATGCACAAATAAAGATTCCTGCATACAACTGCATTGATTACGATAAGGATTTCGACAAGAACGATATCGGAGAAGAGTACTTGCCTTCTTGGGAAAAATTCAACATATTCTCACTCAAGGCTCACAATCCTGAAGATACTATCAGGGCATATTCTATGGCGAACTACCCTGCCGAAGGCGACCGTATCACACTTACGGTACGCATTGCCACGACTCCTTTCAAGCCAAAGCCTGAAGTCGGTTTCCAAGATGTACCTACCGGTATCGCATCTTCATATATTTTTTCCAAGAAACCGGGTGACAAGGTTATTATGAGTGGTCCTTACGGAGATTTCCATCCTGTTTTTGACTCTCAAAAAGAAATGATATGGGTGGGCGGAGGTGCCGGCATGGCTCCGTTACGTGCGCAAATTATGCACATGACTAAAACCCTTCAGACTCGTGATCGTGTGATGCATTACTTTTATGGTGCACGCTCTCTGAGTGAAATGTTCTTTCTTGAAGACTTTCTGCAACTTGAGAAAGACTTTCCTAATTTCCATTTCCACTTGGCTCTCGACCGTCCCGATCCAGCAGCCGATGCTGCCGGAGTTAAGTACACTCCGGGCTTCGTTCATCAAGTCATGTACGACACCTATTTGAAAGATCACGAAGCTCCCGAAGACGTAGAGTACTACATGTGCGGCCCAGGCCCTATGGCAAAAGCCGTTACTGGTATGCTCGACAGTCTAGGTGTTGATCCGGAGAGTATCATGTTTGACAATTTCGGCTGATAATCTGAACTGTCAGAGACTGAGAAAAACATTGGATAACATATAAAAGGAGTGCAACTCATGTTGTACTCCTTTTATTATAGTTGTTACCAGAATGGCGTCGGGAAGTGCCTATGAAAAGGTCAGATAATCATGCTCCTTCAGCTTGGTAACATGAATCGTGCCGCTTTCATGCACTTGGTCTCCTAAAAGGAAATCACTCAAGCCGTCTTCTACATAACTCTGTATGGCACGTTTTAGAGGGCGTGCGCCATACTTGGGATCATAACCCTTCTCTATGATGTAGTCGCGTGCTTTCTTGTCCAGAACACAAGTGTATCCCAAATTCTGTAGCCGGGAGTTGAGTTTCTCGATTTCCAAATCAGTAATGAGTCCAATAGCCTCTTTGTCTAATGGCTGGAATGTGATTATTTCGTCCAAACGGTTCAGAAACTCAGGGGCGAATTGTTTGTCAAGCGCTTTCCGTATGATTTCGTCCGATATCTTACGACTGTCGTTTTCATCAGGTGAGCGGAATCCTACGCCACGTCCGAAATCGCTGACCTGACGTGTGCCCACGTTTGACGTAATAATGACAATAGTGTTCTTGAAGTCTACGGTATTGCCGTTAGAATCGGTCAAGCGGCCTTCGTCCATCACTTGCAATAGAATGTTGAAAACATCCTTGTTTGCTTTCTCAATTTCATCGAGCAAAACTATGGAGTAAGGGCGACGGCGTACGCGTTCGGTTAATTGACCACCTTCATCGTAGCCCACATATCCCGGAGGCGCGCCTACCAGTCGGCTTGTACTGTATTTTTCCATGTATTCACTCATGTCAATACGAATGAGTGCATCGCTTGAACCAAACATATATTCGGCCAAAGCCTTAGCCAGATAGGTCTTACCCACACCTGTCGGACCTAAAAACAGGAATGTGCCGATGGGTTTCCCGGGATCGCGCAACCCAATACGGTTGCGTGTAATGGCACGTACCAATTTATCAATGGCAGGACCTTGTGCGATGACGTTTTTCAGCAAATCGTCCTTCAAACCTTTCAGACGAATACTCTCTTCTGCCTTTACGCGCTGTACAGGAACACCACTCATGAGACTAACCGTTTCCTCAACGTCGGAACGACCGACCTGAAGGCGGTTCTTCTTGAGTTTCTCCTCCCAATGTTGGCGCATCTGATTTAGTTGTTTCTCTTTTCTCACTTCTTCATCGCGCAGATTGGCTGCAGACTCAAAGTCTTGTTTCTGTACAGCCGCCATTTTCTGTTCGCGTATACAGTTAAGGGCAGCCTCCATGTCACATATTTCTTGGGGAATCTCCACTTCGCACAAGTGAACGCGAGAACCTGCTTCGTCCATCGCATCTATGGCCTTGTCAGGCAAACGTCGGGTGCTTATGTAGCGGTCTGTGAGTGCAACACAGGCTTCCAGTGCTTCGTCAGTATAACTTACGTTGTGGTGTTCTTCGTATTTCTCTTTCAAATTCTTGAGAATTTCCAAGGTTTCATTTGGTGTTGTCGGTTCCACCATGATTTTTTGGAATCGTCTCTCCAATGCACCGTCTTTTTCAATGGTTTTCCGGTATTCGTCAGTCGTAGTTGAGCCGATGCATTGCAGTTGTCCGCGTGAGAGAGCGGGCTTTAGCATGTTGGCAGCGTCCATTGAGCCGGCAGCAGAACCGGCACCGACAATCGTGTGTATCTCATCAATGAACAGTATAACCTCCGGATGGGCGGCTAACTCTTCCATAAGGCCTTGCACACGCTCTTCAAATTGTCCGCGGTACTTTGTACCGGCTACCATGGCCGACATGTTTAGTGCCACAATCTTTTTATTCAGCAGCACCATGGGTACTTGACGTTTCACAATGCGTTCTGCGAGCCCTTCAACTATGGCTGTTTTTCCTACACCCGGCTCTCCCAGCAATATAGGGTTGTTCTTCTTGCGGCGGCTCAGGATTTGGGCGATACGTTGTATTTCCTTGTTTCGTCCGACTACGGGGTCCAGTTTGCCATCGCGGGCATTCTGCGTGAAATCCACACCATATTTGTCAAGGAATGGCGTGTCCTCACCTTCAAGGTGCTGTTGTTTCGTTCTGGCTCGGGTATGCGGTTGACGGGGAGCGTTATTCTCTTCGTCTTCGTCCAGATCGTCATTTTCAAACCCGAAACTGTCGGCAACGGAGTCGCCATTGGGCGCCAGATGCATCATCACAGAATCATAGTTGATGCCTTTCTCTCCGAGCACCTGCGAGGCTGTACTGCCTTTCTGCCGCAGAATCGCCAGCAACAAGTGGATGCTCGAGATGTTGTCCGCATTCAGTTTTATGGCCTCGTCCACACAGTCTTTCAAGATGGCTGAAGCCGACGCTTCAATAGTCAAATCTTCGACTCTCTGCACTGCAGGGGCCATGGGGACGGGCATGCGCTGTTCCAATTCGCGTTTGATGGCATTCAAGTCGCCACAAAATTCTTTTAGGATGTTTGCTGCCGAATTCTCGCGGTCTCGAAGCAATCCTAACATCATGTGGTCGGTTGTTATGACGCCTGAACCTAAGCGCATGGCCTCTTCCCGGCTAAACACCAACGACTGTGAAAAACCGATAGTATATTTTCTGTTCATTATTCTCTTACTGCAATTGCGTTAATGTGGTACAATGCTTTTTTATATGCAAAACGTGTGCCAAATTCTTGGCCTGATTCACGCAATCTCCAGGTTGTTCTTTTGGACGATTGCTTTTGTCAGTGCAAAAATAATACAGTTGGGCGTTATATCTTGGATTTTTCACCGTATTTTGGTCGTTTTTCTGTACGGAAACAGTATCCATTGAACAATATGGCTTTTAGTTGGTACTATGTGGCTTGTTGTTTTTTCCAAGCGGCTTGTTGTTTTTTCCAAGCGGCTCCTGTGTTTCATCTCATGCATAGTGTGCCGTTTTATGCCTGTTCTTATCGTCTCAATGTCTCAAAGCAGCCGTTTGGGATACGTATTAGGAGAAATTGAGAGGGAAAATGAGTGACGCATGAAAACCTACCGGCTGTTTTCACCGATAATTCGTTTTTTTACATTAACTTCGCAGTCTAAAAGACGGGAATGACACTTGACTTTCTCAATGAACTGAATGCTTCTCAGCGTGTAGCTGTGGAATATGTCGACGGTCCTTCACTGGTAATCGCAGGTGCAGGCTCGGGCAAGACACGTGTGCTGACGTATAAGATAGCATATCTTCTGGAACTCGGACTGAAGCCTTGGAGTATCCTGGCTTTGACGTTCACCAACAAAGCTGCGCGCGAGATGCGTGAACGTATTGAGACGCTAGTTGGGCCTGAACGGGCCCGAGGCCTTTGGATGGGCACGTTTCACTCAATTTTTAACCGTATACTGAGACGTGAGTCGGAAAAGGTGGGATTTACGCCCAATTATACCATATATCAACCGAGTGACACCAAGAGTTTGATAAAGTCAATTCTGAAAGAGCTCGGCTTAGATGAGAAAGAATACAAGCCAGGTACGGTGGCCGCGCGTATAAGTGAAGCCAAGAATGCGCTGGTTACGTGGCGGGATTACGTAAATGACGGAGAAACTTACAAACGTGACACCTACTGTAAAATGCCTCTGATAGGAGAGATTTACAAACGTTATTGTGAGCGCTGTCGTCAGGCAAACGCAATGGATTTCGACGACTTGTTGCTGAACACATACCTCTTGTTCAAGTACAACGGGGAGACACGGCAAAAGTATGCCAAAGCTTTTCGTTTCATTCTCGTAGATGAGTATCAGGACACCAACTTTGCGCAACATCAAATCATGCTTCAACTCCGCGATGAGGGGAACCGTATCTGCGTCGTGGGCGATGATGCCCAGAGTATCTATAGTTTTCGTGGGGCAAAGATAGATAATATCTTGAAGTTCACACATCAGTACGAGGGAGCCCGTCTATTCAAGTTGGAACAGAATTATCGTAGCACACAATCCATAGTTGGTGCCGCCAATAGTTTGATATCGTGTAACGAAGAACAGATCCGCAAGGAAGTATTCAGTGAAAACGAGCCCGGACAACCACTATTGTTGAACGTAGTATACAGTGACGTCGAAGAAGGTGAGATTGTCAGTCACCGGATACAGACATTGCACGCGACCATGCGGCTTCCATATAATCAAATGGCCGTGTTGTATCGTACGAACGCGCAGAGCCGTATTTTCGAAGAGGCTTTAAGAAAGAAGGCTATACCATATCGTATCTACGGAGGCCGCTCTTTTTACGACCGCAAGGAAGTACGCGACGTGTTGGCCTATTTCCGTTTGATTGTAAACCCTAATGACGAGGAGGCTTTCAAACGTATTGTGAACTATCCTACACGTGGTATCGGGGATGTTACCCTTGCAAAAGTCATTGCCGTGGCTACGGAGAAAGAATGCGGTGTTTGGGATGTTCTGGAACGCCCGAAAGAACTGGGACTCGAGGTTAGTGGCGGCACATTGTCAAAGCTGGAAAAATTCCACGCCATGATAGCCGATTTCATTCGCGTGCGTGATGATGCCGATGCCTATGTTCTGGGAAACCGTGTCATACATGAGAGCGGCTTGTATGCAGAAGCTTATCGCAACAATCTGCCTGAGAGCAAGGAAATGCAGGAAAACTTGTCGGAATTGCTGAATGGCATGCACTCATTCGTGGACATACAACGCGAAACAGGCAACATGGAAGAGGCCAAGTTGGCCGATTATCTCAGTGAAGTGGCTTTGCTGAGCGATACAGACGACCGCGAAACCGAAGGAAAAGACATGGTGACTCTGATGACGGTACATTCGGCCAAGGGATTGGAGTTTGATGCCGTGTTTGTGGCCGGTATGGAAGACAATCTCTTTCCTAACGCCATGGCAATGAATTCCCGTCGCGAATTGGAAGAAGAACGACGGTTATTCTATGTGGCTATTACCCGTGCAAAAAAGTTCTGTTATCTCAGTTGTGCAAAATCGCGTTTCCGATATGGCTCGATGGACTTCTGTGAGCCGAGTCGTTTCTTGAAAGAAATTGACAAACGTTTTATTCGGTTGGAGATGAAGACCGCACAAAAAGGACTTAACCGTGGCATCGGCGGTACTGCGTCGCGTTTTGTCCAACCTGTAGATAACTTACGCGTTGCTCATTCAGTGAAAAGTGCGGTTATGACGTCTGGTACCCGTCGTCTGCGCCCGATTCCCTCGAATCATGACGTGAAAACTGAAGGTGAGGTGCGGCAAAGCTTGCGTAGCGCTGCCGGAGTGATTCGTGTGGGACAGCATGTGATACATGAGCGCTTCGGTGAAGGCACCGTATTGTCGCTTGAAGGCACAGACGATGTGGCTAAGGCGCGTATTCGTTTTACGAATATGGGAGAAAAAACACTTTTGCTCAAATATGCCAAATTGAAACTCATGGATTGAATGGCATAAACAAGAACACGTTTGAATTATGAGAAATAAAAAACCTCTGCCGCTGTTTGAGCGGGTAACAATAACAGATGTGGGCGCTGAAGGAAAGGCTGTGGCGCGTGTAAATGACTTGGTCGTTTTTGTGCCATATGTTGTGCCTGGCGATGTCGTGGATTTACAGGTGACACGTAAAAAGCATAGTTATTGCGAGGCCAAAGTGGTAAAGTTCCATAGTTATTCTCCGGAGCGCGTCGAGCCGTTTTGTAAACATTTTACGGTATGTGGCGGATGCAAATGGCAGTGTTTGAGCTATAAAAAG
>CAMZHB010000011.1 GCA_947306605.1 uncultured Prevotellaceae bacterium
ACAGCCGGGTTTATGCCAACGGAGAACTGAAGTGCGACGGCACGTCCGCCGGCAGTGTCCTTGTCTATAGCAACTCCTCCACTTCCATTATTCCTCCCCACACCGATGTGGGTGGTTGGTGCAGCGTGTGCGGCAATCTCGTTCCAGATCACCTCACGGCCGATGACGCTGGTTTCTACCCTATTGCTAATGCTGCCGACCTAAACTGGTTTGCTGCTGTCGTGAAAGACATCAATCCCGCTGCCAAGGCCAAACTGACAGCCGACATTGACTACACGGATTACCTGAATGGATTCATCGGTGCCAGCACGCCCTTCAGTGGAATCTTCGATGGGCAGACTCACACTATCACCGTCTCCTTAGAGAGCGACGCCAAAATAAGAGGTCTTTTCGCAAAAATCAACGGAGCAACCATCAAAAACCTTGTTGTGGATGGTATGATTGTCTCTACGTCATATAATAACATCGGTGGACTTGGTGGCCAATCTGATGGCAACAGCAGCATCGAGAACGTCGTTGTGAAGACTTCCATTTTCTATCTTCCCGATACAGGCGATTCCTCTATCGGCGGCTTCTTCCCCTATGTCAATAGTGGCACGCTTACTTTCAAGAATTGCGCGTTCTACGGTACTGTTGAGGCAGGTGCGGCTACAGGAAATGCTGGCTTGGTAAGTTGGAATAGCGGTAGCATTGAGGCCGAAAATTGTCTCATTGCTCCTGCCGAAATAATAGCTGACGAATTCGTAGATTATGCCCGTGGAAGCAGTCCCGCTGCCACTAACTGCTATAGGGTTGAACCGACAGATGAAAGACTTGGATCCGGTGAACTATGCTACCTGCTGAATGGAAGGACCAGCTTTAATCCCAGTTGGACACAAACCATCGGGGCTGACGAAAATCCCTTGCCCTTCGCTACACAAGGCATCGTCAGCCAGATTACTTCTGACGGATATGGCACTTTGTTTGTACCTTCTGCCGACGTGACAATCCCTGAAAGCGTGGAAGCATTTGCATGTAAGATTGAGGACAATAAACTCAAGCTCACGGCCATTGAAGATGCTATCTCAAAGGATGATGCCGTCATCCTGAAGGGAAACCAAGGTTTCTACAGTTTCGTACCTACCTCAGATGCAACTCCCGCAGCAGGGAACGAACTCGCCGCTGCCACGACAGACATATCAGCCGACGGTACGCAGTACATTCTCGCTAACGGCGATGAAGGCTTTGGCTTCTACAAAGTGAAGGAAGGTTCTACCATCCCTGCAGGTAAGGTTTATCTGACAGTGGTTGATGGCACCAAGTCATTCTATGGCTTTGATGACACCACTGGCATCGGGAATGTTCAAGGTGCAGAATCCACATCGAATGGTGCCGTTTACAATCTGGCAGGTCAGAAGATGTTAAAGATGCAGAAAGGCATCAATGTCATGAAAAGCAAGAAGATTTTCAAATAAAGAAGAACATCTTTAAACTAGTAATAGTGCTGGAAAAAGGCTGTTTTCTTTAAGTTATTCCGATAGCCTAAGCTATTTATGCCAGCGGGACAAACCGGTTTGTCCCGCTGGTTTTATGCTTTCATATAGTCTCGTATGTCTATATTGCAATGTTAATATGAGGATTGTCTTTTATTTTTTTGTAACTTTGCAGCGTTATAAGAACTTTTGAACACATTGCCGTGAAGAAACATGAGAGAAATGCCGTGATTATCCTTGCTATCGCCGCCATGCTGCTGCTGATAATCTTTGTTTCACAATTTTGGTTTGCTTACCGAGGCATTACCTCGAGAGCGAATACCAGTGCGCGGAATGAATTGGAGATAAAGAGACTGAATATTGAGAGAAAACTGGCAAGGGTGGAAACGGCCATTGACAACATGGAATGGGCCGTAGAGGATAACCTGTCAAATCCCGACGTAATGTTCGATGTGGTTTTGAAAATTGTGAAAAGTAACAAAGACATTGTCGGTTGTGGAATCAGTTTCCTTCCCAACTTCTATCCGTCGAAAGGCCGATGGTTTGAACCTTATGCCGTTCGCCGCAGTGACGGTCACTATGAAACGATGCAGTTGGGCTCGGCCGACCATGACTATACACAGTTGCAGCTCTACACGGCGACCATAGAGGGCGACTCATGCCTGTGGTCGGAACCTTATCTTGACAAGGATGGTGCCCGCATGATGCTTACGTCCTATACCCATCCCATCCGCGATAAGCAAGGAAGGCTGGTGGCTGTACTGGCCGCCGACGTGTCTCTCGACTGGCTGAACGACGTCGTTAATGCTCATCACGTGTACCCCACGTCAATCAATCTGGTGCTTTCGAAGGTGGGCTGTCTGATGGTGTGTCCCACGGAGAGCCTGACATTACGACGTACCATTCAAGAAGTGTCTAGAAATGTCGAGGACACCACGATACATGAAGTCAACCGCAACATGTTGGCAGGCGAAGAAGGTCACAGGATTATCATTAACCGTGACGGAGTGAAGAAGCATGTGTTCTATGCCCCGTTGGGCTGCAACACGGGATGGTCAATGGCCGTTGTCTGCGCCGACAAGGAAATTTATCACCATTTGCGGCAGCAGGGTCTATACATGACAATTCTTATGGTGTTGGGTTTGCTCATCATTGCGTTTATTATCCAACGCATGATACGCAACATGTACCGCATTCAGACTATCAACAACGAGAAAGAACGCATCGGTAACGAATTGAGAATCGCCAGTGCCATCCAAAATGGCATGCTGCCCAAAACGGCGCCATTCTCCGGACGCAACGATATCGAAGTCTTCGGCTCCCTCGTCCCGGCCAAAGAAGTGGGTGGCGATCTCTATGACTTCTATATCCGCGACGAGAAACTCTTCTTCTGCATTGGCGATGTCAGCGGCAAGGGCATACCTGCCTCGCTGGTGATGGCTGTCACGCGCTCCCTGTTCCGCGCAGTTTCGGCCCATGAATCACACCCTGGAGCTATAGTGACTCAGATAAACGAATCCATGTACGAAATGAACGACTCGAACATGTTTGTCACCCTCTTTGTCGGGGTGCTCGACTTGCCTTCGGGCCGTCTGCGCTACAGCAACGCCGGCCATTGCCCGCCACTCGTCGTGGGTTCCTCCGCGCAACCATTGCCTGTTGAAGCCAATGTCCCCGTGGCTTTGGTTTCGGCTTGGAAATACACCTGTCAGGAAACGATGATTAAACCGCAGACCACCATCTTCCTCTATACTGATGGTCTCACTGAAGCCGAAGATATCTCTCACAACCAATTTGGCGAAGAACGTATGGCCACCGCGGCACGACGTGCCATTGAGAACAATGCCATTGACCCCAATTCCCTGTACCAGCGGATGACCGATGCCGTCAATGTCTTTGTGGATAAAGCCGAACAGAGTGACGATCTTACCATGCTCGTCATCCAGTACAAAAAAGAGCAACGCGACCTTCGTCTGCAACGTCACCTGACGCTGACGAACAACACCGAGGAAGTTCCCAAACTCCACGAATTTGTTACCGGAGTGACCGATGCCCTGGCCATGGACGAAGCCATCAGCATGCAGCTCGACCTGGCACTTGAGGAAGCCGTGGTCAATGTCATGTCGTATGCCTATCAGTCGGGGAAGAAAGGAAGTATCGACATAGAAGCTAAAGCCGACGACATGAAACTGATCTTTGTTATCAGAGACTCTGGCATCCCGTTCGACCCGACCGCCAAAGAAGACGCAGACACCACGCTTTCGGCTGACGAACGCCCCATTGGTGGACTGGGCATCTTCCTCGTGCGTCAGCTTATGGACTCCATCAACTATGAGCGTGTGGACGGACAAAACGTGCTTACCCTTATCAAAAAACTGAATAGCTAATCGGCAGAATAGAGCGGGATGGAAAGCATCGTATTCTTGGGACTCAACCTACAGGCCTGGATTACCGTCATTACGATTGTCGGCATCTTCATCGTGTTGTCACGTACACGCATACCGACAATGGTGGTTTTTCTGGGAGCCTTGACCATACTGGTGACGTTCGGCATCGTGACCGAAGCCGAAGGAATGGCCGGTTTCGGTAGCGAGCCGGTAGTTATCCATGGCGCCTTCTTTGTGGTCATAGCCGGATTGATGCAAACCGGTGTGCTTTATTGGCTCAACAAACACCTGTTGGGTAGCCCCAAATCATACGGTCAGGCCCTCCTGAAATTGATGATTCCCACGGCGTCCCTCGCCGCGTTCCTCAATTCCGTCAATGTAGTTGTTCTCTTCATTGACGTGGTGAAGATATGGGCCCGCAAACTCAACACGCAACCGTCCCGTCTGCTCCTGCCCTTGAGTTATGCTGCCACGCTTGGCGGCACCTGTACCCTCATCGGCAATTCGTCAAACTTGATGATAGCCGGACTCTACGCCGATCAGTCGGGCCGTTCGCTCAATTTCTTCGCGCCGCTTTTGCCCGGAATCATGTGTACCCTGACCGGCATCGGCCTGGTGCTTCTGCTGCGGCGCTATATACCTTCACGTCTGTCGCCCGAGAATTCTTTTGAGTCCACCAGCGACTATACCGTGGAACTCCTCGTTCCCACCGACAACGAGGCTGTGGGACAGACCGTCGACGAAGCCCGTCTGCATCAGGTACGCGGTGGTTCGCTCATCGAGATTGTACGTTTCGACAAGGAAATCATCTCCCCCGTGCCCAAGGACGAATTCATTCTGGGTGGCGACCGTCTCATATATTCCGGCCAAATCAGCGAGATACTTGAGCTTAAGCAGACCCACGGTCTGGTGGCTGCCGACCACCATGTTTACAGCATCAACGAGATAGACAGCAACCGCAAGTTGCGCACCGCCTACGTGGGCTTCGGCAGCAACCTCATCGGCTCCCGCATGAACGAAAGCGATTTCGAACGGCGCACGGGCATGGTGCTTGTGGCCGTGGCCCGTCAGGGAAAACGCGTCGACATACAGCCGCGCGAAGTGGTGCTCCAGGCCGGCGACACCCTGCTGCTGGAGAGCCCTCCCAAGAGCGACCAACAGATTGAAGACGTCACCCGCGGCAGCCTCACGTTCTTCGACTCCCACTTCGTGCCACAAATGGGCCGCAAGACACTGGTGGCCACCATTATCCTCATTGTCATGTTCCTGTTCTCCACATTCCATGTGTTGCCCCTCATGGCCTCCACCATGCTGGCCGCCGGCGCCATGCTCATCTTCAGATGCTGCCGCATGGAAAACATTGCAAAATACATTGAGTGGGACTTGCTCCTCATTCTCGGGGCCACCGTGGTCATCAGTACCGCCATTGTCAAGACGGGCATCGCCACAGGTATTGCCGACGGGGTGCTGGCCACCTTCGGCCATAATCCTTACGTTGTCATGGCCGTCATGTGTCTGCTCGTCTCCATCATCAGCGAATTTGTCAGCGACGTGGCCACCGGCGGCATTTTCCTGCCCGTCGTTTACCAGCAGGCCGTCACGCTGGGCTGTGACCCCACACCGTTCGTGGTCTCCCTCATGATAGCCGTCACCACGTCCTACAGCACCCCCGTCGGTTCCAGCACCCACATGCTCATCTACGGCCCGGGCGGTTTCCGTTTCACCGATTTCCTCAAGGTCGGTGTCTGGATGCACTTCGTCGTGCTGGCCGTCAATCTCATCACCGTCAACCTGATTTATCCATTACACTAGAAATAAATCCGATAAAAACAAATTAACGCGACAATGAATACAACAATCAAACTGGAAAACGACAACCAGGTCGTCTATTTTGAAGGCCGTTTGGACACCTCCGTGGCATCCCAAGTGAATCAGGACGTACAGCCTGTGATGGAGAATACAGAACATGACATCATTCTTGACTGCTCAAAGTTGGACTATATCAGTTCCAGCGGTTTGCGCATCTTCCTCAGCATCCTCAAGAATGCCAAGAGTAAAGGCTGCCACGTCTTCATCCGCGGCATCAACGCCGACATCACCAAGGTATTCAAGATGACAGGCTTCTTCAACCTCTTCGAATTTATCGAACAATAGGCCGCGGCCATACAACCACAATCTGTTGAAAGCGTGAATGCCTCCGCCCTCCCGCTGTTGACACTTCGGGAAACAGAGGCAGGACTTCGGCGCGCAAAAACGGCGTTTCAAAATTTTGAAGCGCCGTTTTTAATGTTTGAAACGCCGCTTCTTGCACAAGTGGTTTTGAACTTATAATTATAGAGAAACACAGAACGCCCATTGCCAAGGATGAGTATCCCGTCATTTTTTGCAAGATTTTCGTGTGCCGTTACAATAATAGTGCGGAAATGGCGTTATTTCAAGTAGGATTATGAAAAATTGGCGCATATATCTGGCAATTCTGACGCTGTGGCTAGGTGCCGTGGGCACTCGGGCACAGTATGACCCGTCGCTGGCGCACTACTGGATGGTGCAACCGCAGTACAACCCGGCTTCTGCGGGCACAACGGAGTACCTGCGCGTTATCGGTGCCTACAGCATGCAGCTGACGGGCTACGACGACGCCCCTGCCACGATGTATGTCGGCGTGGACATGCCGATGTTCTTCGTCAATCCGCGCCACGGCCTGGGCGTATCGTTCCTGAACGACGAAATCGGTCTGTTCTCCCACAAGCGCTTCAGCCTGCAGTACTCGTTCCGCTTCAAACTGTTCGGCGGCCTGCTGGGCTTCGGCCTGCAGGGCGACATGCTCAACGAGAGCTTCAACGGCTCGAAAGTGGATTTGGAAGAGGACAACGACGACGTCTTTGCGACCTCCGAAGTGAACGGCTCGAAGGTGGACGCCGGCTTCGGCCTGTGGTATGAGCACAAAAACTGGTATCTGGGCCTGTCGAGCCAACACCTGACAGCACCCACCGTGATGCTGGGCGAAAGAAACGAAATCAAGGTGGAACGCTCATATTATTTTACAGCGGGATACAATATCCAACTGAGAAATCCGTTGTTATCAATACACCCCACGGCCTACGCCATGTATGACGGCACAGAGTATAAGGCCATTGTGTCGGGCCGGTTGGAATACAACAACGACACGAAGCAACTCTTCGTCGGCGGCAGCTACAGCCCGGAACACTCGGCGGCGGTCTTCGTGGGAGGACGTTTCCACGGCGTGGTGCTGAGTTACTCCTACGAGGCCTACACCTCCGGCATCGGACTGGAACACGGCGCACACGAGATAGTGCTCAGCTATCAGCACAAACTCGACCTCTACAAAAAAGGCAAGAACCGCCACAAGAGCGTGCGCTGGCTATAAAACAAGAAACAACAGTTGGCCGTGCGGCCATACCTATATTTATATAAAACAGAACAAATGAAGCGAAAAAGACTGAACAATATGAAAACAGTAAGCAAACTGACGGCCATAGGCGTGATGTTCCTGCTGGCATCGTGTTTCGGCGGCGGCAAGAGTTCACTCTCCGGAGGCGAAGTGGTCGGCGTGTCGAGCCGTTCCTTCACAGAACCCACCCCCTACGGTATGGTCAAAGTGGACCGCGGCTACCTGAAAGTGGGTCTGGCCGAGAACGACACCCTCTGGGGCTCCGATGTGCCGACGAAGGACATCTCGGTGGACGGATTCTGGATGGACCGTAACGAAGTGACCAACTCGATGTACCGCCAGTTTGTATTTTGGGTACGCGACTCCATCATCCGCGAGCGTCTGGCCGACCCCAACTACGGCGGCGTAGAAGCCTACAAGATAACGGAAGACCGCGAAGGCAATCCGCTGGAAAAACCCTATCTGGACTGGTCGCGCCCCATTCCCTGGAAAAACCCCACGGAGAGCGAAGAACTGGCCATCAACAGTCTTTACTATATCCATCCCGTGACGGGAGAACGCATGCTCGACGCCAGTCAGCTGACCTATCGCTACGAATACTATGACTATGCCAAGGCCGGTATGCGCAAATACCGCCTCAACCCTGCGGAGCGCAGTCTGAACACCGACCGTCCGACCGACCCGAACCATGTGGTAATGATTTCGAAGGACACGGCCTACATCAACGATGACGGCCAGATTGTGCGCGAAACCGTGACACGCCAACTGTCAAGCTACTACGATTTCTTGAACACATACATCGTAAATGTTTATCCAGATACCACGTGCTGGGTGAACGACTTCCCCAACGCCAACAACGAGCGCTATATGCGCCTCTACTTCAGCAGCGCCGACTATAACGACTATCCCGTGGTAGGCGTAACATGGGAACAGGCCGAGGCTTTCTGTGCCTGGCGCACCGACTACCTGCTGCGTGGTCTCAAAGGTGAAGCCCGCCAGTTGCAGCGCTACCGCCTGCCGACCGAAATAGAGTGGGAGTATGCCGCCCGCGGCAAGGAAGGCAACCCCTTCCCTTGGACCGAAGGCGCTATGAAGAACAAGAAAGGTTGCTACTATGCCAACTTCAAGCCCGATCGTGGCGACTATACCGAGGACGGTAACCTTATCTCATCAAAGGTAGGCATCTACGGAGCCAACTCCAACGGCCTCTACGACATGGCCGGTAACGCTGCCGAATGGACCAGTACGGTCTATACGCAGGCCGGGGTGACCAGCATGAGTGACCTCAACCCGGAACTGACCTATAAGGCAGCGCAGGAAGATCCCTACGCCCTTAAGAAAAAGAGCGTGCGTGGTGGCTCGTGGAAAGACCCTGAAAGTATGATACGCTCGGCCTGGCGTACGTTTGAATATCAGAATCAGCCGCGCTGCTACATAGGCTTCCGCTGCGTACGTTCATTGGCAACGACGACAAGCAAAAATAAATAAGAAACAGACAAAACAAGACGATTCATATATGAAAGATTCAAGAATAAACCTCGTGGTTCGCCTGCAACGCTGGATGGACAGCGTGCCGGGCCAGACGTTCCTCAACTATGCCTACAGCTGGGGTGCTGCCGTCGTTATCTTAGGTACACTCTTCAAACTGACCCACCTGCCGGGCGCTAACCTTATGTTGTTCCTCGGTATGGGTACAGAGGTTGTGGTATTCTTCCTCTCTGCATTCGACCGTCCGTTCGACAAGACCGAAGTGGAACTGTCACCTAATGCCGACTTTTCGGAAGAAAACGAAGAAGAAGTACCCGAAGAATCTGTTGAAATCGACGATACCGAAGAAGCCACTGATGGCCAGCATCAGCCTGTCTTTGGCGGTGGCGGCGTCATTGGTGGCGGTGTCATCATGGGCGGTGGCGGCATGGCCGGAGGAGGCGAAGCTGCAGCCCTGACAGGTGGAGTAGCCGGCGGTGCCGGTGGTAGCACGATCATCATTGGCGGCGGAGGCGGCGGTGCCGTTTCGGAAGAAGCCGTTGCCAGTGCACAAGTTACCGACGCGGCCGAAATAGCACAAGTACAAGTGGACAGCGCTCCGGCTTTGGAAGATGCTATCAAGAATTATACCGAGAAACTCAATCTGCTCAGCGAAACGCTGGCCCGCGTAACCGAACAAAGCGAACACCTGACTACCGACAGCGAGGAAATGACCAACCTCAACCGCACGCTTACCGGTATCAACACCGTTTACGAGTTGCAGCTTAAGAGCATCAGCAAGCAGATTGGCTCCATTGACAGAATCAACGAGCAGACACGTCATATGGCCGAGCTTATCGAAGAGCTCAACGGTATGTATGCCCGCATGATTAAAGCTCTTACGGTTAATATGAAGAATGCAGCCGGACAAGCTCCTGCTGAAATGTAAACTTGATTTTCCTAAGCTATACCAATCCGAAATAAGATGGCAGGAATAAAGAAAAGGCCCATTTCCCCGCGTCAGAAGATGATCAATCTGATGTACGTGGTGCTCATGGCCATGCTGGCGCTCAACGTGTCGACCGACGTGCTCGAGGGCTTCTCGAAAGTAGAGGAGGGTCTCAACCGCACGACGAAGAATGCCACGAAAGAGAACGCTAACATCTATAGCGAATTCGAGCAGCAAATGCAGCAGAATCCGGGCAAGGTGAAGGCATGGTATGACAAGGCCAAAGTTGTCAAAGGCATGTCCGACTCCCTTTTCCAATACGCCGACTTCCTCAAAGAAGCCATAGTGAAAGAGGCCGACGGCATGAACGGCGACGTTAAGAACATACGTAACAAGGAAGACCTCGAGGCTGCCACCCAGGTAATGCTCTCGGGTAAGCACGGCCAGCGTCTCTACGACGCCATCGTAAGCTACCGTCAGCGCATTCTTACCATGATTACCGATTCGGCCCAGGCAGCCACCATCAAGAGTAACCTCTCCACCGATGTGCCCAAGAAGGAAGCCCTTTTGGGACGCAACTGGCAGCAAGCCATGTTCGAGAGCATGCCTGTGGCAGCCGCCACCACGCTGCTCACGAAACTGCAGAGCGACGTGCGCCACGCCGAGGGTGAAGTGCTCCACTCGCTCATCAAGGGTATTGACGTCAAGGACGTACGTGTAAACGCTCTTAACGCTTACGTCATCCCCAACTCGCAGACCATCGTGCAGGGCAGCCGTTTTGAAGCACGCATCATCATGGCCGCTGTCGACACCACGCAACAGCCGCGTATCTACATTGGCGGACGCGAGGTCCACCTCAACAACGGTCTCTATGGCTTCAACTGCGGCTCGACAGGCGACTTTACCTTCAACGGCTACATCGAAGTGCCCGACCGCTCTGGTGAAACCCTGCGGCGCGACTTCTCTCAGAAGTACACCGTCGTGGCTCCCTCGGCCACCGTTTCGGCCGACCTCATGAACGTGCTCTATGCCGGCTACACCAACCCTATGAGCATCAGTGTGCCAGGTGTGCCCCTCAACCAGATTGTCGCTACCATGACCGGTGGCACACTCACACCGACCGGCCCCGGCAAATACATTGCCAAGCCCGAAAAGCCCGGTACGGAAGCCACCATTACCGTCAGTTCAAAGGCTAACGGCGGTCAGCAGAAGATGGGCGAATTCAAGTTCCGCGTACGCCGTCTGCCCGACCCGACAGCCTACATCGCCTATAAAGACGCCGAAGGCAACAACGCCCGCTATCAGGGCGGCCGTGGGTTCTCACGCTCCACGTTGCTCTCCGTCGGCGGCATCGGTGCAGCCATTGACGACGGACTCCTGAACATTGAATTCAAGGTCGTAGGCTTCGAAACCACGTTCTTCGACGATATGGGTAACGCCATGCCCGAAATCTCCAACAGCGACCGCTTCACCGAGCAGCAGCGCTCCATGTTCCAGCAGATGCGCCGCGGACGCCGCTTTTACATCAGCCGTGTCAAGGCCGTTGGGCCCGACGGCAGCACCCGCACCTTGCCGCAGTCGCTTGAAGTCATCGTCAACTAATTTCAGAAACATCTAAATCCAGAATAGAATGAAACGCATCGTCTCAGCATTCATCATCACCCTGCTTGTGGCCCCAGTCATTGCACAGCCTCCCGCACGTCAGCGCCAGGCTCGTCAACAGGCCGAACAACAACAGCAGCAACAGACTGTAGGAGTGTCCGAACGCGCCAAACTCGAATATCCTGTGGCACCATCCATGCCCGAAGACGTTTCATGGCGTCGCGACCTCTACCGTGCCATAGACCTCTCGCTCGACAAGAACGCCGTGCTCTACTATCCCCAGGAGCCCGAAGGAGACAAGATGAACCTTTTTGCCTACCTCTTCAAACTCGTCATGCGCCAGCAGGTCACTCCCTACAAGCACACTTTCAGCGGTAAGGAAAACTTCTCATCGGCCAACATCCTCAGCCGCGAGGACATCCTCAGCCGCGCCAGTATCCCCTATCAGAAGAACGGCGACAAATTCCGCGTGCTCGACATCGACATTCCTTCCGATGCCGTCAAGCTCTACTACGTGAAGGAGAGCACCTACTTCGACCAGCACACCGCCCAGTTCCGCCGCCAGATTACCGCGCTCTGTCCCGTGCTCGAACAAAGCGACGAGTTCATTTCAAGCGGTTCACGCCAAATCCCCATGTTCTGGCTCAAGTACGAGGACATTGCCCCCTATCTGTCGAAACTCGAACTCATGGCCAGCAACTACAACAATGCGGCCACCATCACTGCCGACGACTACTTCACCACCAACCAGTATGAAGGTAAAATCTACATGACCAGCAACCTGCAGGGCAACAAGCTGCCCACCGACACCACGCTGGCCGCCGTGCAGAAGCACATCGAAGGCGAACTGGCCACTCTCGAAAGCCACGTTTGGGGCACTGACTCCTTAGCAGCCAAGCGTATGCAGGCGCGTGCCGATTCACTGGCCGCCGCTTCGGAACAATCCTCCGACAAGGCCGACAAGTCTGCACGCAAGAGCAAGGAAACGGCCAACGACGACTCCACCAGTTCGCGTAGCCAGCTCAAACGGCAGAAGTCGGGCGAGAGCACCGGCAAAAGCTCCAAGTCCTCTTCGTCGCCGCGCATCAGCGTGCGTCGCCAGAGGCACTGAACAAGACCGACCATGGTACAATAATAGTTTTTTTCATTGCTTTGCCGTCCCCGTCCGTGGGGGCGGTTTTTTTGTCCATGCCCAAAAACGGACGAAGCGGCGTCTCAAACTTTTGAGACGCCGCTTCTGACTTTTGAGACGCCGTTTCGTTTTCTCCTTCCGGACTCTCCGGAAAACGACACCGCCGCTCCGGAATGAACCGGAGCGGCGGTGAGTTTGTGTTCCTCTCGTGCGGATTGGTTAGTTTTTCAGGAAGTATTCCACGCTGGTTACGACGCGCACTTTCTTTATCCACGGGGTTTGTTCGTCGCGGTTTTCGATGGAGAAGTAGCCCTGTGAGGCGCGTTTGATTTTGCCCAGATGGCTGCCGGAGTCTTTGGCGAACTTTTCGCCGGCCTCGCGGGCGTTCTTGGTGGAAGCCTCAATCATTTCGGGCTTGATTTTGTCGAGGCTGGTGTACTCGTAGGTCACGTCGCCGCCATACTCGTTGGCCGCGATGTAAACGCCCTGCTTCATGAGGTCGCTGACGGAGTAGGTGAGGTCGTGGACACGTTTCACCTGGCCGGTGGACACGGTGACGGTCACTTCGGCGACGTAGCGGTTATTGACGTTTTCGGGCTTCCAGTCCTGCATGCGGTAGTCGGTCACCTTGGGGGCGCTGGTGGTGATGTCGTTGGCGTCGATGCCGTTTTTCACGAGATAAGCCTTAATCTTCTCGGTGGCAGTCTTGGCCTGCTCGTAGATGTCGGCCACGTCGTCGGAGCGCAGCTTGCAGCGGATGGGCCAGGTGGCCTTGTCGGCATCGACGATGCGTTCGGAGAATCCGCGCACTTCGACGGTGCGTGAGCGCTCGCCGAAGGCTTCGATGCCAAAGTAAATGAATGCACCGGCGATGATGAGACCCAGTGCGATGATGAGTGATTCAATGCGTAAATGTTTCATTGGCGTAATTTGTTATTGTATTCGGGGGCAAAGGTAAGCAATCTGCGCCGACTGGGCGGCAAAAAAGCTTTTTTTCTGCGGCCGGGGAATCTTAATAATTCCAAACGTGGCTTCACACCGGATTGTCCTTACCGCGCTATTTCAATCATGATGACAGAGTTGGGCTCCATTTTGACAGTGAGGGCACCGCCTTCGACGGTAAGGGGTATTTCGGTATACAGGCGTCCGGAGTCGACAACGTGGCCCGTGGCGTCACCGTCGGTCATGCCGTTAACGCGGAGGGTGACTTCGCGCCGCTGCACGGTGTTGTCGTCGTCGGTATAGTAACTCAACAGGACACGTAGCGCGCCTTCTCCGTCAGCCGTGGTGGCGGCGGTGGCGTAGAGGTCCTTCTCGCCGTTGGTGACCTTGACCTGCGTGCCGAGCTCGGCCAGACGGCTCCAGGCGTAAAAGGGGTAGTAAGCCGGCGTGGGGTGCATGGTGTACATGTCGAACAGGCCGTTGAACACCGTTTCGGGCCGTGCGTCGTAGTACATCAG
>CAMZHB010000012.1 GCA_947306605.1 uncultured Prevotellaceae bacterium
GGATAACTTCGATGCTCTTGGTAGCGTCGTCGTTGGCGGGGATCACGAAGTCCACGTTGTTGGGGTCGCTGTTGGTGTCGACGATGCCGAACACGGGGATGCCCAGGCGGTTGGCTTCGTGCACGGCGATGTATTCCTTATACACGTCGACTACGAAGAGGGCCGAGGGAAGGCGTGTCAGGTCGGCGATGGAGCCGAGGTTCTTTTCGAGCTTGGCACGTTGGCGCGAGATCTGGAGTATTTCGCGTTTCGAAAGGTTGGCGTAGGTGCCGTCGGCCGTCATGCGGTCGATGTTGGCCATTTTCTTCACGGCCTTGCGGATGGTGGTGAAGTTGGTCAGCATGCCGCCCGGCCAGCGTTCGATGACGTAGGGCATGCCTACCGACGTGGCCTTCTGGGCGATGACTTCCTTTGCCTGTTTTTTCGTGGCGACAAAGAGGATTTTCTTTCCCGACTTGGCGATTTGTTTCAGGGCCTCGGCGGCTTCGTCGATTTTGGCGACGGTCTTGTGGAGGTCGAGGATATGGATGCCGTTGCGCTCCATGTAGATGTACGGGGCCATGGCCGGGTTCCACTTTCTTTTCATATGGCCGAAGTGACAGCCGGCCTCGAGCAGTTGATCAAAATTTGTTCTTGACATAGTCGTTTTTGTTTTGCGTTTACTTTCTTTTGTGTTTACTTAAACCAATCTCCGGGTAGTCTATACCTTATTTATATATAGGTCGGCCTGCGGTCGCGGCACGGAATCCCGGTGATTTAGATACTAAACGTTATATTCCCAATCCAGAAATAATTAACGTTTGCTGAACTGGAATCTGCGTCTTGCCTTGGGTTGGCCCGGCTTTTTGCGTTCCACCTCTCTCGGGTCGCGGGTCACGAAACCGGCGGCGCGGAGTGCGCTCTTGTCTTCCTCGTTAATCTTCACCAGTGCGCGTGCGATGGCCAGGCGTGCGGCTTGCGACTGTCCGGTGAAGCCTCCGCCGAAGATGTTGAGCTTGATGTCGTACTTGTCGGCCACGTTGAGGGTCTCAAGCGGTTGTTTCACGACATACTGGAGTATCGGTGAGGGGAAATAGTCGGCCAAATCTCTCTTGTTGATGGTTATTTTGCCGCTTCCTTCGGTTACGTATACGCGGGCGACGGCGCTCTTGCGGCGGCCTAATGCATTGATAGTTTCCATGCGTTGTTATTTATACTGATTAATATCAATTGTTCTGGGCTTCTGTGCTTCCTGCTTGTGCTCCGGGCCGGCATAGATGTAGAGGTTGTCGAGCAGGCGGGCGCCGAGCTTGTTTTTGGGGAGCATGCCTTTCACCACTCTTCTGACGAGGCGGTCGGCACCGTTTGGCTTCGCCATGATGCTGGCGGGAGTAGATTCGCGCTGGCCTCCGGGATAGCCCGTGTAGCGGTAGTAGATGCGGTCGTTCCACTTGTTGCCGGTGAGGACCACTTTTTCGGCGTTGATAATAATCACGTTGTCGCCGCAGTCGACGTGCGGGGTAAACGTTGGTTTGTACTTGCCGCGCAGTAATTTCGCTACTTTCGTGCACAGGCGACCCAGTACCTGGTCCGTGGCGTCCACCACGACCCATTCCTTTTGTGCCGTCTCCTGGTTAACGGATTCGGTTTTGTAACTTAATGTGTTCACTGTCTTTAGTTTAATTTGTTTCTACTAATGGTTCTCTTGCGTCCGGACTGCGTCGGGTTCGGCCAAAAACCGCGGCGTGTTGCCTCGCGCGGACCGGCTTTTCAGGGCCGGCTGATAATAATCGGCGTGCAAAGTTACTTATTTTTAGCGTTACACGTACATTTTCCGGCGATTTTTTCGCGCGATAGGTGCATTTTTCTTTCTTCCGGAGCCGGAAAAGGCCCCCTTGACCCGTTTTTGAGTCGCGGAGGCCCCTTTTCATCGTATTAAATTACATTGGTTATCGAGTCATGTTGCGTCACAAGGCGGAACCCGTTTCGGGGAACAGCGCGTTGCCGTCCGGCGCTCGCTCCGAGCGAGCGAGCATCTGCCGTTTCACCGTGTTCACTGTCGAAGGCGAGATGTTCAGGGCCCGCGCTATGGCGCGCTCGCTCATGCCCTGCCGCGACATTTCGTGGATAAGCCGGTTGCGGTCGCCCGCCTGGCCGCCCTTGTGTCCCGTCTGCGACGCGCCGAAATCGGGCAGGCACTCCGTTTCCTTCACCACGCCCACTTCGTCGAACGACAGCATCGCGCCGTGCCTGGCCATGCGCAGGCGCATCACCTCGCCGGGCAGCAGCGTGTCCTCGCTCTCGCGGTTCTTCAGCGTCTTGAGGTACACGTCCTTCGACCCCCACACGCGTTTCATGCCCACAATCACGTCGGCGGCGTCGCTGACACGTTTCGAACCCGACAGATGGTTCTTGTGGAGCGGCTCGTAGTCGGGCACCTTCGGCGTGTGCGACAGCAGGAGGAAACTCGTGCCGCGCGACTGCTTCATCTGGTTCAGCCAAGTCATGAACGGCGTCACCACCGCGGCTTTCACGCCGTCGGGAAGCAGCGACGACAGGTTGTCTATCACCACATAGCCCACGTCAAGCCCCTTCTGCCCCGTGTCAATCACCTCCTGCAGGCTTTCGCGGAACAACGTCTCCAGCTTCTTGTTCGACGTGCGCGCACCCTCTATCGTGTCCAGCCCCTCCCAGTCCGGGTTCACGTAGAGGAAATTGTCGGGAAACGCCGCGTCCTCCCCCGTCTCCGCGTCGTGACAGCGGCGTTTCATCTGACGCCGCGTCATCTCCGTGTCCAGATAAACCAGCAGCTCGTCCGGGTGAGCCTCAGCCACCGTCTTGGCTATCTGCATGGCCAGCACAGACTTGCCGATGCCGTTGTCACCGAAAAGCACGCTCACCGTACCCTTGTACCAGAAATCGCGGAACAGCTCTTCCGCAGGCACAAGGCTCGTCTGGCGCAACACTGCGCCCATGTTCTGCGCGTGCAACAGCCCGAAGTGACCCTCATAACCGTCGCACCCGCACGACTCCACACCCTCGTGGGTCATACGCTCAATAAGCTCCGCAATCTTCTTCACCTTGGGGAGCTCTTCCTTCGCGGGCGTCACGCCCTCCTGCCGCTCCTGGGCGGCATCATCCTTCTTTTTTTCCATGGAACTATTAAAAATTTAAATTAAACAAACCACCATCCCTGTATGTCTGAGACAGATACGCCCACAGGCGACATCCTTCCGAACATAACAGACATCGGGCGTTATGCTACCGACAAAGTTACGAAAACCGCCCGTCACGTGCAAGCATATCGGACTAAAGTTTTCACCTTTTTTTCCTAAAAATTTTCCCAAATTCCACACCCCCTCCGGCAGCCCTCACGCCGTGCGCCTTACGTCCCCCTCCCGCCCCCGCTCGCTCGCTCGGAGCGAGCAGCGGATGTCACACGGCGGACGACGGAAAAAACTTCGGGAAACAGGGCAACTTTTTCACCGAAAAACTTGCATATTACGCTGGAATTTCGTAACTTTACAGTGTTAAACCAACATAATTCCAATACTATGATCAAGTACAAAGCAATGCAGCGCAAAAGTCCCAAGAACGGCCGTGTGGCCTGGTACGCTGCCGTAGACAACGAAAAGAATGTGGGCATCGACCAGATTGTCGACGCCATCCAAGCTGAGTGCACCGTCCACCGTGCCGACGTGCTCGCCGTCCTCGCCACGCTCGAGGAACAGGTCATCAGCAACCTCCAGGCCGGCAACAGCGTGCGCCTGGGGCAGCTCGGCTCCTTCCACGTCACCCTCAAGTCGCGCCCCAGCGAAGCCGAGGACGAGGTGACCAGCGAAAACATCAAGGCCGTCATGGTGCGCTTCCGCAAATCGCGGCGCATGCAAGGCCAGTTCCAGCTCACCAACCCCGCGCTCCGCTTCCTGGGCCCGCGCAGGGCACCCGCCGCAGAGCCGGGCGACTGAGCCGCGCTGAATTTCGGACAAATGCACACACCCGCGAAGGAACGTGCACATTCTCCCGCGACTGCGCAAAAAGAGGTCCCGTTGTTTGTTTCAGAAGAAACTCACGGCAGGATTTCTTCGCGCTTAAAACACAGGCAGTTCAAAAACGGCACACTCGCAACGGGGTGTGAAAAGCGTTAAAAAAGATTTATTCGCCCCCTCCGCGCGCGTCCTTTATTATAATAAGGTAACTTTGCACCGCAAGCGCGACAGAGGCATGACGGAGTGGCACGACATAGAACAGATGCTCTCACGGGGCGAAACGGAAGCCGCCGTGGCACGTCTCAACGCGCTCCTGGCCTCGCCCACGGCCGACGACCGCCTCTACTACCTGCGGGGCAAGGCCCGCTTCAGGCAGAACCGCTGGCAACAGGCGCTGGAAGACTTCATGGAAGCCGTGCGCCTGAACCCCGCGAGCCCCGCCGCCGAAGCGCTGGAAATGACTTACGAAATACTCGAATTCTATAACAAAGACATTTACGGTCAATAACCATGAGTAAAATAAAAGGAGCCGTCATCATCGACACCGACCGTTGCAAGGGATGCGCCCTGTGCGTGGCCGCATGCCCCTTCGGCCTGCTGGAAGTGGCCCCCCGCCGCGTCAACCGCAAAGGTTACCCCTACGTCATCCAACACGACGACGACCGGTGTACGGGCTGCGCCTCGTGCGGCATAGTATGCCCCGACGGATGCATAGAAATCTACCGAACTAAAACTGAAGACTGATGAACCAGAACGACTGTGTCCTGCTTAAAGGCAACGAAGCCATCGCCCACGCCGCCATACGCTGCGGCTGCGACGGATTTTTCGGCTACCCCATCACACCCCAATCCGAGATACTCGAAACGCTGAGCGTGCTCAAGCCCTGGGAAACCACCGGAATGGTAGTCCTGCAGGCCGAAAGCGAAGTCGCCGCCATCAACATGCTCTACGGCGGCGGCGGTACGGGCAAACGCGTCATGACAACCTCGTCGAGCCCCGGCGTGGCCCTGATGCAAGAAGGCATATCCTTCATGGCCATATGCGAAATACCCGCCCTGATTGTCAACGTGCAGCGCGGCGGACCGGGACTGGGCACCATACAGCCCAGCCAGAGCGACTACTTCCAGGCCACCGTGGGAGGAGGCAACGGCGACTACCAGACCATCGTGCTCGCACCCAACTCGGTGCAGGAAATGGCCGACTTCGTCGACCTGGCCTTCGAGCTCGCCTTCCGCTGGCGCAACCCCGCCATGATACTCTCCGACGGCGCCATAGGACAGATGATGGAAAAAGTCATCCTGCCCCCCCTGCGCCCGCGCAAGACCGACGAGGAAATAGCCAAAGAGTGCCCCTGGGCCGCCAACGGCCTCAACCTGGGCAAGAGGAAGCCTAACATCATGACGTCGCTCGAACTTGTGCCCCAGATTATGGAAGAACGCAACCTGGCACTGCAGCGCAAATACGCCGAAATACGCGAAAAAGAGGTGCGCTGCGAAACCTACATGTGCGACGACGCCGACTACCTGCTCGTAGCCTTCGGAGTGGTCTCGCGCATATGCATGGAAGCCGTGGGCAACCTGCGGCAGCGCGGCATCAGGGCCGGCCTGCTGCGGCCCATCACCCTCTGGCCCTTCCCCGAAAAGGAAATCGCACAGCTCGCCCCGCGCGTCAAAGCCGTCTGCGTGCCCGAAATGAACGCCGGGCAAATGGTGCGCGACGTCAGGGCCGCCATCAACGGACGCGTGCCCGTCACCGCCTACGGCAGACTGGGAGGCATCGTGCCCAGCCCGCAGGAAATAGAAGACTGCGTGGAGAAACTCGCCGCCGCAAACCCCGGCGCCTAAACCGTGAACGCCATGACCGACGACAACCTGAACCCGAGGGAACCCCGCAACAAGCCGCTGCGCGACAAATGGTTCCGACTGCGCAACACGCTCAACTTCATCTTCATCGTGGCAGCCCTGGCCACCATGACACTCTACTTCGCCTGCCCGCGCAACCAGTGGCCCGCCACCATCTGCTGCTTCGCCGCCATCGGCGTGAAGATGGCCGAAGTGTGCATACGCATGATAACCGCCAAAAAACAATAAGACCATGACCAGAGAAGACATCATACAGCCCCAGAACCTCGTGTACGCCAAACCGAGCCTCATGAACGACGTCGGGATGCACTACTGCCCCGGCTGCTCGCACGGCGTGGTGCACAAACTCATCGCCGAAGTCATCGAAGAGATGAACCTGGCCGACAAAACCATAGGCATCTGCCCCGTAGGCTGCGCCGTGTTCGCCTACCGCTACCTCGACGTCGACTGGCTCGAAGCCGCCCACGGGCGTGCCCCAGCCATCGCCACCGCATGCAAACGCCTGTGGCCCGACCGCCTCGTTTTCACCTACCAGGGCGACGGTGACCTCGCCTGCATCGGCACCTGCGAAACCATACACGCGCTGAACCGCGGCGAAAAAATCACCCTCATCTTCATAAACAACGCCATCTACGGCATGACCGGCGGACAAATGGCGCCAACCACGCCCCTGGGCATGAAGACAGCCACCTGCCCCTACGGACGCGAAGCCGAACTCCACGGATATCCCCTCAACATCACCGACATGGCCGCCACCATGCCCGGCACAGCCTACGTGTCGCGCCAGAGCGTCCACAACGTCGCTGCCATACGCAAGGCCAAACGCGCCATACGCAAGGCCTTCGAAAACTCCATGAACGGACGCGGCTCGAACATGGTCGAAATACTCTCCACATGCAACGCCGGATGGAAAATGACACCCCTGAAAGCCAACCAGTGGATGGAAGAAAACATTTTCAAACTCTATCGCCTCGGCGACCTCAAAGACGAATAAACACACCATGAAAGAAGAACTCATCATATCAGGCTTCGGAGGACAAGGCGTCCTCTCAATGGGCAAACTGCTCGCATACGCCGGCCTCATGGAAGGCAAAGAAGTGTCGTGGCTGCCCGCCTACGGCCCCGAACAACGCGGAGGAACGGCCAACGTCACCGTCATCGTCAGCGACAACCGCATCTCATCGCCCATACTGAGCAGCTACTCCACCGCCATACTCCTCAACCAGCCGTCCATCGAACGCTTCACACCACAGATACGCCCCGGAGGCACACTCATATACGACCCCTACGGCATCGTGGAGCCCCCCAGGCGCGACGACATCAACATATACGAAATCAGCGCCATGGACGCGGCCACAGAAGCCAAGAACATCAAGACCTTCAACATGTACATCCTCGGAGGACTCATCAAGGCAAGACCCATCGTCACCATAGAAAACCTCCGCAAGGCACTCTACAAGACACTGCCCGAACGCCACCACGCACAAATACCCGCCAACGAAGCCGCCATACTGCAAGGCACACAAATCATCAGGAAAATACAATAGCAAAAACCGCACACGCCGGAACACACCCCACATAAAAACAGGCAGAACCCACTTCATCTCAACTAAAATCACTACCTTTGCAACTGAAATGAAGACCCTCCTGCCCATACTCGCCGCACTGCTCCTCATGCTGCCCGCCGACGCCGGCGCACAGCAGAGAGTCAGACGCAACAACACCGCCGACAGCCGCAGGATAGGACAACTGGACCGCAACACCGCCGGCAACGACACCACAGCGGCCAACCGGAACCAGGGCACAAGAATATCGGACCGCAAGAAAAAAAGCGAAAAAATACCCACAGGCATCAAAGCCTGGACACTCCACAAAGACTTCGGCACCGTCGACTCCACACAAGTCGACACCCTCCCGCACACATTCCAGAACAGCAACTTCAGCGACGGGCCCTACGGAGAATACAACACACTCGGCAACCTCGGCTCACCGCGCCACCCGCGGCTCTTCACACTCCGCTCCATGGACTTCAGCCAGTTCATCTTCGCCGACCCGCACGACTACTTCATCACCACCTTCGACCAGGTGCGCTTCACAAACACCAAGTCACCCTTCACAAACCTCACCTACCACGAATGCGGCGACCGTGAAGACGGCGAAGACCGCTTCCGCGCACTCTTTGCCGTAAACGCATCGCGCGACATCGGCTTCGGCTTCAACATAGACTACCTCTACGGACGCGGATACCACGACCACCAGTCCACAAGCGACCTCGGAGGCACACTATGGGGCAGCATAAACAAAGAAAAATACAACGCACACTTCACCGTCTACACCAACTACCTCAAAACAGGCGAGAACGGAGGCATCACCAACGACGATTACGTGAAAAACCCCGAGAACTTCCCCTCGCGCTTCGACACCAAAGACATACCCACCAACCTCAGCAAAGCCTGGAACAAGATACACGCCGACGGAGCCCAGCTCACCCACTCCTACAGCCTCGGCTTCCGGCGCTACAACAACGACACCACCGCCACCGCGGCAGACACCCTCCAGCCGGCCGAACCCGACCCGACCTACGACGCAGCCGGCCTCGCACAAGACACCGCAACCCTCAAACGCGACAGCACCTACACCTTCGTACCCGTCACCTCATTCATACACACGCTCAAGCTCGCACGCAACACACACAAGTTCATCGCCAACGAAGACCTCAGCGGCTTCTACACCGAAAGCTTCTTCGACAACGACTCCACCTCCGTGCGACACACACACACCAACGTCACCAACCTCCTCGCCGTACAACTCAACGAAGGCTTCAACCGCTGGGCCATGGCAGGCATACGCCTCTTCGCACAGCACGAATACGACCGATTCACGCAACCCAAGGGACGCCTGCTCAGCGAAACAACCGCCGAAAACACCTTCACTCTCGGCGGAGCCCTCTACCGCGAACAGGGCGGCAGCCTCAACTTCAACCTCCTCGCACAAACGTCGGGCAGCGGAGACACCTGGGGAGAATTTGAACTCGACGGCAACGCCTCAATACAGTTCCGCCTCGCACGGAAACAGATGAAGCTCAAAGCCTTCGCCCACATCATCAACCGCGAGCCCACCTACTTCTACCGCCACTTCCACTCACACCACATCTGGTGGGACAAAGAACTGAAGAATCAGACATCCACGCGCATCGGAGGCACCGTAAGCAGCGAACTGACACGCACACGCCTCACCCTGGACGCCCAGAACATAAGCCACTACACCTACTTCGCCAACAGCCAGTCGCTCATCCCCGACACCGAAGACGAGACCTACACCATGGCCACCGACGTAAGGCAGGCCGGCGACGATATACAACTCCTCAGCCTCCGCCTCGACCAGGACTTCCGCGCAGGTATACTGAACTGGGAAAACCGTATCGCTTACCAGACCACGTCCGACAAGCACGTCTACCCCCTTCCCACGCTCAATGTCTACACCAACCTCGACCTGCTCTTCCATATCGCCAAGGTACTCCGCGTCGAGTTCGGGGCAGACATGAGATATTTCACCAAATACGAAGTTCCCACCTACTCACCCGAACTCGGCATGTTCGCCATACAGGCCCCCGAAAACCGTATCAAGGCCGGCAACCATCCCGTCATCAACGTGTACGCCAACTTCCACCTCAAGCACACGCGCTTCTACGTCATGGCCCACCACGTGAACTACAACAAAGAAGGAGGCAACGTGTTCCTTGCCCCCCACTACCCTTACAATCCCTTCATACTGAAGCTGGGATTGTCGTGGAACTTTTTCAACTGATTTTACTGGTACAGATAGCGCTTGATGCTCCGCTTCGGCGTCTTCTCAAACTCGTCCTGGAAGAGCTGGAACGAAACTACTTTGCTGTATACCGGCCAAATCCATACGCTCCAGATCGGGATGGATGAGAGCCACCAGTTTGTCGTCACGTGAGACGATAAGCGACTCACCCACGTAAAGTTTCTGATTAAGCGCATCCTCAATTTCCTCAGGATAAATGTTCTGCCCGCTCGGTCCGAGCAGCATGTTCTTACTGCGGCCGCGGATGAACAGATTTCCTTCTGCGTCGAGCGTACCCAAGTCACCGGTGCGCAGCCAGCCGTCTTTGGTGAACGCTTCGCGCGTGGCCGACGGGTTCTTGTAGTAACCCAGCATCACGTTGACGCCTCTCACCTGAATTTCGCCCACGATGTTCTGCGGGTCATCCGAGTCGATACGCACTTCCATGCGCGGAATGGCGCGACCTACCGACCCCTCGCGGAACGTGTGGTAGTCGGCATACGATATAAGCGGCGCACACTCCGTCATGCCGTATCCCACCGTGTAGGGGAAGTTTATGTCGTGAAGGAAGTGCTCCACATCGCTACTGAAAGCGGCTCCGCCCACGACAGCCTCGTAGAAACGGCCGCCCAACGACTTCATCAGTTTGTCACGCACCATCTTGTGGATGCGTCCCTTGACGATGGGAATGTGGCTGAGCAACTTGACACGCGGCGACTCCAGCACGGGGAACACGTTCTTCTTGATAATCTTTTCCAAAACCAACGGCACGGCCACGATGAGGCTCGGAGAGTATTTCACAAACGTTTCTGCGATGACCCGCGGGCTGGGTGTGCGCGTCAGGAAATGGACATGGACGCCGCGACATACCTCGGTGCACACCTCAAAGGCCAGTCCGTACATGTGAGCCATGGGAAGGATGGAAATGACATGGACACCGGGCTTCAGAGCCGTCAGTTCGTCCATGCCGAAGCGCGCATTGCCCCACATGGCGCGGTAAGGAATCATCACACCTTTCGAGAAACCGCTCGTACCGCTCGTATAGCTCAGCAGAGCCAGTTCCTCGGGCTTGTCACGGTGGAACTGGACATCTTCAAAACGCAGCGCCGACGGATAACGGCGGGCATAGAGGAACTTGCAAAGGTCGGGAATCATCAGCTTCTCGCGCTTGGCGTAGAGCACCTTCAGGTCATCCACCTTCATGATGATGTTCAGGTCCTCCAGCTGCGCGTTGTCCAGGTTTTCCCACACGCTGTTGGCCACAATCAGGGCCTTCGAGCCGCTGTGGTTGATGATGTGGTGCACGCTCGAGGGCTTGAAATCGTGCAAAATGGGCACAGCCACGCGGCCGGCCGCCAAAATGCCGAAGAAGTCCATCGCCCAGCCCGCCGAATTGCGGCCTATCAGCGCCACTTTCTCACCCGGTTTCACCTGAGCCGCGTCAAGCATCATGCGCAGTTGAACCATGCGCTCGGCAAACTGGCCGTAGGTGTACGTCTCGCCCATATAGTTGGAAAACGCAGGCAAATTCCAGTTCTCTTTCACCGAATTCGCCAGGAGTTTCAGGAAGCTCTTGTCCATCTGTTCAGTCTTACTTTGTTCTTTCACGGTGCAAAGTTAAACAACAATTCCGAATAATTGCACATAATAATTTATTTTTGTGCAAGCAAACCGTACTTTTTTCGCTCAAACGCCCCTGAAAAGCGCAAAAGGGCACTCCGGATACAACAGATGGGACATGGCGCGAAGCATGTCCCATCTGCATCAAACGTTTTCCCGCCCCCCGGTTTCAATCCGCCGCCTCGAGCCTCAGACACTGGCTGGCATACTCCGTCTTGAGCAGCGTGGCCATGGGCAGGCCCTCTTCCATCAGCAGGCGGCCCGACACGGTTTTCCCGTTGAGGGCGCAAGGTTTCGACACGTCCGCCGGCGTAAGGTCCGTGATGCGGTAAGTGCGGTCGGGGTCAAGCCCGCGCAGGCACACGCCGGGCACGGTCATATTAATAAAGTGCTCCGTCTTGTACACGTAGAACACCGCGTCGTCCTTAGTCTCGCTGACATACATCAGCGAAGCCACTCCCGTGCGGTCATAGGGCGACACGAGGCGGTAAAGGTCGCCGAACTGTACGACAGGACGCACCTGCTTGTACGCGGCTATGGCACGCTTGGCAAAAGCTTTGTCGGCCTCGCTCATGTCCTTGGGCTGGATTTCCATACCCAGGCGTCCGCCCATGGCAACGTCGAAACGGAATTTCAGAGGTACCGTGCGGCCCGTCTGGTGGTTCTTGTTGGCGCTCACGTGCGAAGCCATGGCCACGGCAGGATAGAAATGGCTGATGCCCCACTGGAGGTATATGCGCTGCAGTGCGTCGGTGTCGTCGCTGGGCCAGAACTCGTTGAACCAAGGCAGCATGCCGTAGTTCACACGTCCCCCGCCGCCGGCACAGGCTTGCATCACGAGGTCGGGATATTTCTGACGGATGCGGCGGAGCACCTTCTCCAGCCCGCGCTGGTACTCTATGGCGATGTGCGACTGGCGGTTGGCAGGCAGATACTGCGAGCCGTAGTCCATCAGGTAGGCGTTGCAGTCCCACTTCATGTAGGCTATGTCGGGATTGGCCGTCATCAGACGGTCCACAACGGAGAAGACGAAGTCTTGGACCTTCGGATTGCACAGGTCAAGCACTATCTGCGTGCCTCCGCGCCCTTTGGAAAGCGGGCGGTCTTTCACGCAAAGTATCCAGTCGGGGTGGTTTTCGTACAGCTCGCTCCTGGTGTTCGCCATCTCGGGCTCAATCCAAATGCCGAACTTTATGCCGTGGCTCTTGGCCGAACGTACAAGCCCCTCGACGCCTTCCGGCAATTTCTCACGGCAGACATCCCAGTCGCCAAGGCTGGAATTGCCCGAATTACGCGGGTACTTGTTGCCAAACCATCCGTCGTCCATCACGAAAAGTTCGCCTCCGAGCGCGGAAAATGCCGCCATCATCTCGTCCATCTCCTTCTGGTTCACCTTGAAATAGACACCCTCCCAGCTGTTGAGCAGGATGTCGTGCGTCAGGTTGCCTCCCGTCAGTTTGTAACGGCGTGCCCAGCGGTGGAAAGCGCGGCTCACGCCTCCCTTGCCCTCCGTGGAATAGGTCATACAGAACTCGGGCGTCACAAAGCTCTGTCCGCCTTCGAGCGTCCACGCCGAATGCTCTTCCTTGATGCCCGCGATGACATTCATGAACGTCTTGTGCACGTCCACCCTGATGTCGTAGGCTCCCGTCCACGCCAAAGTGCCGCCGATGACGCGTCCGGCGTTTTCACGGGGCCGTCCGTCGAGCGTCAGCATGAACGAAGGGTTGTCGCTCTCGGTGTTCACCAGCGCGTCGTTGCTCCGGATGGCTTTCGTGCCCTGCGTGAGGCGCTCCTCGTCCATCGTGGCTTCCGCGCCCCAGAACCCGTGGAAATGCGTGAGCCAGTTGTCACCGCGCATAACGGGCATCATGACCGACGCGAACTTTCTGAGCACAACGGGCTTCTTTCCCGTGTTCACCGCCTCCACCCACGTGGAGATGACGTCGGTGCCGCTGTAGGCTTTGAAGTACTGGCGGAGCACAAAGGGATACAGGCGGTCTTTCATCTCGATGACCGTCACTTCGCCCTCCGCGTCCGTGGCCTGCCTGACAGACTGCGCGGCCAAGTCGAGGCTCATGTTGCCGTCGGCATGGGTCACGGCCATCGCTTTCTCGCCCAACTTGTCCATCGACTCAATGAGCCCGAACACGGGGTACGACTCCTTGCCCAACGCAAGGCCCGCGGCACGCAACTGGTCTGTCTGCGAGGCGTCGATGCGGCTTCCGTAATACTCCAGAAGGGGTTTCCGGCCTTCCTCAACGCTTAAAACCAACGAGGTGTGCGGGGTCTGGACCACATAGTCGCGCCCGTGAACACCAATCACCGTCCCAAGAAGGAACAAAAGGGACATCGTTCCGATTCTGTTTGTCATAATATAATTTATATTTGTGTTTCAGAGAAAAAAAGACGACAGGCTGTCCCTATCGTCTTATGTGGCATGTCGGAAAGAGGCGACTCGAACGCCCGACCCCTACGTCCCGAACGTAGTGCGCT
>CAMZHB010000013.1 GCA_947306605.1 uncultured Prevotellaceae bacterium
TTGATGATGTTCATCATCGGTACAGGAAGAACGTAGGTGTTTGTGCCACCGATGTAACGGTAGAGCGGAAGGCCCAAATAGTTTGCGGCAGCGCGTGCAACAGCGAGTGAAACGCCCAAAATGGCATTTGCGCCTAACTTAGATTTGGTCTTCGTTCCGTCAAGCGCGATCATCTTTGCGTCAATGTCGCGTTGTGCCAACGCAGACATGCCTGTGATGGCGGGAGCTATGACATTGTTCACGTTTTCCACGGCCTTCAGGACACCTTTGCCCAGATAGCGCTGTTTGTCTCCGTCACGCAATTCCAAAGCTTCGTTTTCACCTGTAGAGGCTCCCGATGGTACGGCAGCACGTCCCATATCGCCAGTTTCTAATACTACTTCCACTTCAACAGTGGGATTTCCGCGGGAATCAAGTATCTCCCGTGCATGTACATTTTCAATAATCATTTCTATAATGTTTTAGAATATCGTTGTTACAATATGACTGCAAAATTACAAAATATTTGTCATACAATTGCCAATGAAATATGGAAAAGAAGAAAATAAGTTTGAAGCATTTTGTATTTGGTGTTTTCTGCCGTTTGTTTATCTCCGGACGCATTTTGTCGTTCGGAGAATTTACTGTATTTTTGCAGTCTAATATTATAATATGGATGGTATAGCGAATCCTGAGGCTGTCATGGCCAATCTGGCTGCCGATTTTATGAAGAAGGCAAATGGCAGGCTGACTTCTGAGACATTGTCGGCTCTATCTGCCGATGAGTTGACGTTGTTGGCGTATGTGGATTTCCGACGTGAGATGTTGGAGGGAGGTATGGTGCAGTTGATACACAACGGGTACGGACCTTTTATTTTTGAAAACCCGTTTGCTCTTGTGCTGAAGCGATGGGGATTACGCGATGTGGCTAAGCTTGTGTATGAAGGCCGAAAGATGTATTACGAAAGCCGTGAAGTGATAGAGCGTGATTGCAGTGATGAGGACTTTATGGCACTTTATGAGCAGTTTCCCAAGTTAGATAAACTGGATGATGCTTTTATTGAATTGGAGTCTGAGGCTACCCGTGCTGTTGTGGAACACTTTATAAACTTGGGCTATATTACTGGAGAATATAACGATGGCAAAAGTTGAAATAAAGAAGAAAGTGTCAATCAAGAACCGCAAGGCGTCTTTTGAGTACATTTTTCTAGACCATTTAACCGCCGGAATTGTTCTTACAGGCACTGAAATTAAAAGTATCCGGCTTGGTAAAGCCAGTTTGGTTGATACCTATTGCACGGTAATCAATGGGGAGATGTGGATAAAGAACATGTATGTGGCGCCATACTTTTACGGCTCTTACGGAAACCATGCCGTGCGTCGTGACCGCAAGTTGTTGCTCAACCGGAAGGAGATACGCAAGTGGGCGCAGGAGATGAAAAATCCCGGATTGACGATTGTGCCGACGGAATTGTATATCAACGAGGAGAACTTGGCTAAAGTGGATATTGTCCTTGCGAGGGGTAAGAAGATATTTGACAAGCGGCAGACGATGAAGGAGAAGGCTGACCGCAGAGAGATGGACCGCTCGTTTAAGCATTACTAAATCATGGCAGACTCCTTACAAAAGGTAATTAAAGAGCGTGTCCTGATTCTTGACGGGGCCATGGGCACAATGATACAGGAAATGGGACTTACTGAGTCCGATTTTCGTGGTAACGATCTCAAAGATATTTCGTGGCAAATGCGAGGTAATAACGATTATCTCTCACTTACGCGTCCCGATGTCATTGAAGGGATACACCGGAAGTATCTTGAGGCCGGCGCAGACATTATTGAAACGAACACATTCAGCAGTCAGCGCATCAGTATGGCGGATTATCATGTGGAAAACCGCTGTCAGGAAATGAACAGGGCTTCCTGTCGTTTGGCACGCCGGCTTGCTGACGAGTATACGTTGCATACACCGGATAAACCTCGGTTTGTGGCTGGGTCGATAGGACCTACGAACAAGACATGTTCAATGAGTCCGGACGTGGAGAATCCTGCGTGGCGCGACATCACGTTTGACGTGTTGCGTGAGGCATATGCGGAGCAGATACGTGTGATGGTTGAGGAGCATGTGGATGCTCTGCTGATTGAGACGGTGTTTGACACGCTGAATGCCAAAGCCGCGTTGACGGCAACTGAGGATGTGTTTGCAGAAAAAGGTGTCACGTTGCCTATTATGCTGAGTGTGACGGTGTCTGATAAAGCCGGGCGAACGTTGTCCGGACAAACGCTGAGGGCTTTCCTTGCTTCTGTAGCCCATGCCCCGATTTTTTCTGTGGGACTCAACTGTTCGTTCGGCCCACTTGAAATTAAACCGTATCTTGAAGAACTTGCGGCGTATGCTCCTTATTATATTTCGGTATATCCCAATGCCGGATTGCCGAACGAGATGGGTAAGTATGATGTTACTCCGACTCAGATGGCGGAATATATGAGAGCATTTGTTGACGAAGGCTTGGTAAACATCATAGGTGGTTGCTGCGGAACGACAGATGCTTTTATCGCTGAATATCCTCGCTTGTTACGCGACGAAAACGGCACATGGAAGACGCCACATCAGCCGGTACAACCGCCAACGTGTTTGCAGTTGTCAGGACTTGAGTTGTTGGAGGTACGGCCTGAGAGTAATTTCATCAATATCGGGGAACGTTGCAACGTGGCCGGGTCACGGAAATTCCTGCGTTTGATTGGTGAGGAGCAATATGAGGAAGCGTTGTCGATAGCTCGTAAACAAGTGGAAGACGGAGCGCAGATACTCGACATTAACATGGACGACGGCATGCTTAATGCCCGTGAAGAGATGGTTAACTTCATTAACCTCATAAGCAGTGACCCCGATATTTCACGTGTACCGCTTATGATTGATTCTTCAAAGTGGGAAGTGATAGTTTCAGCGCTTAAATGCATTCAGGGAAAGTGTATAGTAAACTCCATCTCGCTGAAAGAAGGCGAGGATGTCTTTCTCAGCCATGCCCATGACCTTCGTCGGCTCGGGGCAGCGGTCGTTGTGATGGCGTTTGACGAAGACGGGCAGGCCACTACTTATGAAAAGAAAATCGAAGTCTGCTCCAGGGCGTACAAATTGCTTATTGACAAAGCCGGATTCAATCCTAATGATATCATTTTCGACCCTAACATACTGACAATAGGTACTGGCATCGCCGAGCACAATGATTATGCGCTGAATTTCTTGAATGCAGTTCGCTGGATTCGTACTCATTTGCCTGGAAGCCATGTTAGTGGGGGCGTTAGCAATCTGTCGTTTGCCTTTCGCGGAAATAATTATCTCCGTCAGGCTATGCATGCTGTCTTTCTCTATCATGCCATTCAGAATGGTATGGATATGGGTATCGTCAACCCTTCTGCTGCGCTGATGTACGAAGATATTCCTCAGGAGCACAGAATTCTAATCGAGGATTTGATATTTAACCGCCGCCAAGATGCGACAGAGCGAGTTTTAGGTGTTAAAGAAACGTCTGATGCCGGTTCTGACACCCCAGACACGGTTTCTGAGAACGCTTTGGTCGGAGTCTCTGTTGAGGAACGCCTGAAGACGTCACTGCGAAAGGGACTTAGTGAGCACTTGGAGCAAGATTTGGACGCCGCCCTCAAAAAATACGGGCGCGCAGTTAGTGTTATCGAAGGTCCTCTCATGGATGGGATGAGCGAAGTGGGCGTCCTTTTCGGCGAAGGCAAGATGTTTCTTCCCCAAGTCGTGAAAACGGCGCGGACTATGAAGAAAGCTGTTGAGTATCTCCAACCTTATATCGAGAAGGAGAAGGTTGCAGACTGCAAGTCGGCAGGTAAGGTGTTGCTTGCGACGGTTAAGGGTGACGTTCATGATATTGGCAAGAACATAGTCTCAGTGATTATGGCGTGCAATAACTATGAAATCATCGATCTCGGAGTTATGGTCCCCGCGGAACAGATTGTGGAGACGGCACGTCGTGAAAAGGTAGATATTATTGGGCTCAGCGGCCTCATAACTCCCAGTCTCGACGAAATGATTCATACTGCGCGCATGCTTAAAGAGGCTGGGCTCGACGTTCCTATTATGATTGGTGGCGCCACAACAAGCCGTCTCCACACGGCATTGAAGATTGCCCCGGTCTATAGCGGGCCTGTGGTTTGGGTAAAAGACGCTGCGCAAAACTCCATCGTAGCCGGCAATCTGCTTAACCCTCGTGTCAGAGACGAATACCGACGTGACATCGAACAATCCTATGAACAGTTGCGCCATAATCCTCACGATGAAACCCGACCGCTGTCTATTGACGAGGCACGTAAGAATAAAATCGACTTATTTAATACTTGACGTTCTATGAAACAATTGTTCTGGTTTTCAATTCAAACAATCAGAAGAGGCATACTTAGTTTGCTGTTGACACCATTCGTTTTTTCTCCTGCCCATGCTGACGATGCGTTTGTGTCCACTTCGGGTACGCAATTCTATCGTGAAGGTCATACCTATTATTATATAGGTACCAACTTCTGGTACGGTCCTATACTCGCTTCCACCGGACAAGGTGGCAACCGTGCCCGTCTTGCCGCCGAATTGGACTCACTCAAGGCTTTGGGCATCGATAACCTACGTGTTTTAGCGGGAGCTGATGCCGGCAGTGTCAATGCTAACACTGTCCAACCTTATCTTCAGCCCGTCCCAGGTCAGCTTAACGACACGCTTTTGATTGGTTTGGATTATTTTCTTGCCGAGTTGGAGAAGCGTCACATGGTTGCTGTCATCTATTTGAACAATTCTTGGGATTGGAGCGGGGGATATGGTTTCTACTTGAAACATGCCGGCGCCGGCGATTCGCCTTATTCAGGCGGCAACGGTTATGATAGCTACGTGAAATATGCCTCACAGTTCGTACGTAATTCGAGGGCGAAAGAACTGTTCTTCGATTACGTTCGGCAAATCCTTACTCGCACGAACACAATTACAGGACGACCTTACCGAGATGAGCCTTCCATTATGGCATGGCAGGTTGGCAATGAGCCCAGGTCTTTCTCAGACGAAGGCAAAGCCGACTTCGAGGCCTTTGTCAAGGCAACGGCACGTCTTATCAAGTCTCTGGACTCCCGTCACCTCGTTTCCGTGGGCAGTGAAGGCGCGATGGGTTGTGAAGGCGACATTTCGCTTTTTGAGAGGTTACACATGGAGCCTGCCATCGACTACTTGACTATCCACATCTGGCCTCAGAATTGGGGGTGGTGCGACCCGACGCGCCTCACGCTTGATATGCCCTATGTATATCAGAAGACTACAGCCTATCTGGACGAGCACCAGCGTCTGGCGGTCAAACTTGACAAGCCTTTGGTTGTTGAAGAATTCGGCTATCCACGAGACCATATGGATTATTCGCCTCTTTCCGCCACAACCGCCCGTGATGCGTTCTACCGTTTCCTGTTTGGTAAAGTCGTAGAGTCATTTCGTCACGACCGACCTTTGGCTGGTTGCAACTTTTGGGGGTGGGGCGGAGCCGGACGTCCAACTGACGAGACATGGCATTTAGGTTGCGATTATCTGTGTGACCCTCCGCACGAACCACAAGGCTGGTATTCTGTCTTTGATTCCGACTCAACGACAACAGACTTGATAAAAGTTGCAGTAAAATCGCTGTCGGAATAGCTTGATTTGTATTTCGTAAAGGATTGTCTCTGCGTGAAAAACACAGGAGCCACATAAAATTTTTTATGTGGCTCCTGCTTCAAATGATGTGGCTTGTTCATTATCCCATGTCCGATTTATTTTTCTGCATGGTGAATATATTATGGAAAAATCGTATTTTTGTATGATTAAAGCAGAACATGCGAAATGAAGATTTTGGAATTGAACAATGGGGCTTCGGAATGCAATAAAACAGGTGCTGTTTCGTTATTTGATAAAGTGCCTGCGGTGGCTTTACGTCCCGATTCGTCGTTGCTGAAAGACGGCAAGCCGTTTTTCGTGCCTGACATAATGGGACGTGTGTCGGGACAGATCTGTCTCTGTGTCCGTATAGGGCGTTTGGGTAAGGCCATTCCCGCCCGTTTTGCCTACCGATATGTCGATGCGTTGACTTTAGCTGCTTGTTTCACCGCTACAGCATGTGCAGAAACCCTGATGACGTGTGGCAGATGCGCAGATGTGGCCCGCAGCATGGACGGTGCTACCGCGGTGGGCAAGTTTCTGCCGACTACAGACGACTGCTGGCGCAATGTGTCGCTTCGTTATGAAGTAAATGGTGCTGAGGGCGGACTGCATGTCCTAAATGATTGGATTGACGGCCTGGATGAAATGATTGAAGCCTTGAGTAGTGTGATGTCACTCAGAGAAGGAGATCTGTTGTTGACATGTGGAATAGGCGATGCTTTTGAAGCGCGGCCGAATACGCATATCAGCGGTTATGTTGGTGAACATCGTGTGTTGAATTTTAATGTGAAATGATGAAATATAACTTCATAGTGTGCTGTACGTGCTTCTTGCTAATAACTTGTGGGGTGAGAGGTGACGTTTTTGTTCACTTTGACTGGACGCGTTTCGCTTATGACGGCGTATTACCTGAAACTGCGACACGCTTTGAGCTAGGTGGTGATTACGATGACGTATCTGCCTACAAGGTGAGCCTGGATTATCCCGAGTGGGTTGAAATGACGAAGAGCGAACGCGTACAATTGAAAAAACTGGAAGTACAGCCTGCTGACACTGTCAGAATGAATGTGTATTTAAGCGTCAGTCGCAAGCAGGGTCTTTTGGATGTAAATTACTTGCCCGTAATCCGTAGGGATGGTCGTTATTTGAAATTGCTCAGTGCCAAGGTTACGCTTCATAAAGCGGAATCTGCCAAGTCGAAAAACCTTGTTGGTGGAGCAAGGGCTCCACTTCCAGTGAAGAGTCGTTATGCTGCACATTCCGTTTTGTCACAAGGGAAATGGGTGAAGATACGTGTGAAGGATGAGGGCGTGTATAGCTTGACGCCGGCTTTTCTTAAGTCGTTGGGTTTCCAGGATGCGAGCAAGGTAAAGGTGTATGGATACGGTGGACTGCCGCTGAATGAAGTGATTGCTTACGATGGAAGTGAGAATGCACACTTTGATGACTTGGAAGAGGTTCCTCTGATGAAGCGGACGGATGATTATATTTTCTATGCCAACGGCACGATGTACTGGAGTGCTGATGCCAAGCGGAGGGTCTATAATCCGTATTCACAGTATTCATATTATTTTTTGACTGAGGGCAATGGTCCAACGTTGATGAAAGAGGATGAAAAGATAGAGGCGCCAGCAACAGTGCAAACCGTAAAGAGTGTGCCCTATGGGGGACTTGTTGAAACGGATGCCTTCAGTTGGTTGCAGAGTAGCCGGAATCTGTATGATAGTTATAATTTTGCTGACGGCAACTCGAAGAATTACACGCTGAATCTTCCACAAATAGATTCGACGCAAGCGACCAGCGTGACGATAAATTTTAGTGCGGGTAACTACACTCCGACTTCAGTGCAACTGTCTGCGAACGGCTATGCACTTGGTTCGTTTACCGTGGATAAAATTCCCGACCAGTATACATTTGCCCAAACTGCTTTGCGCACTTATACGACATCGCGTCTTGGAGAGCGCAATACGTTTAACATCAAAACGACGAGCGGCAATGCAGCTCGGCTTGACTACATTTTAGTTGCGTATCAGAGGAAATTGTCCCAACCTTCAACGTTTCTTACGTTCCGTACTAATGTTACCGATGTGGCTCGCTATAGTATGAGCGGGGCCAACAGCAATACACAAGTCTGGCGTATCGGTAGCGCAGGCCATCCTGCCGGCATCGTTCCTGCATCTTTGTCTGGCAATACCCTTTCGTTTGTTCTTGAGAAAGACCATGGGCAGCGTTATGTGGCTGTAAATACTGCAGCAACCTTTCCTCAACCTGAGAAGGTGGGGAGTATTGCCAATCAGGACCTACATGCCGACTCCCTATATGATATGGTAATCATTATACCTGAGAGCGGAAAACTGCTATCTCAAGCGGAGAGACTGGCAAATGCGCATCGTGAGAAAGACAGTTTGCGTGTAAAGATTGTAAAAGCTGACTTGCTATATAATGAGTTCTCTTCCGGAACACCGGATGCCACTGCGTATCGCAAGTATATGAAGATGCTTTATGACAAAGCGAATACTGAGGCAGACATGCCCAAGTATCCAGTCTTTGGGATAACCGCATGATTACTTCACATACACGCTATTTAAAGCCCCAGGATTACCTGCTTTGTTACGAATCTGACGATCCTGGTGTGAGCGAAGTGGACAGTTATGTATCGGATGACTACTTCGGTTTTCTTGATGACGGTGAAGGCGCATCAATAACCCGTGATAAGTTGGATTTAGGTATAGGTCGCTTGCCATTGGTTGAAAGTGGGGAAGCTCAAATAGTCGTTGACAAGATATTGGACTATATGAACAATCGGCATGTCGGTAATTGGAAAAACAATGTCTATATCTTGGCTGACGATGGCGATAACAACTCTCACATGATCGATGCTGATACGGTTCGTAATAACATTGTTCGTTACAATCCCAATTTGCAAGTGAAGCGAATCTATTGGGATGCTTATGAACGTGTATCTACTACGACAGGAAATACATATCCTGCCGCTGTAAAGGCAGTGAAAGAAGCGATGAACCGAGGTGCGCTAATCATGGACTATTCTGGTCATGGCTCTCCCTATCAGATTTCACACGAAAGGGTGCTTAATCTAACTGATTTCAAAGAATTCTCTTCAGCTAAAATACCTTTGTGGGTCGTAGCTTCGTGTGAGTTGACGCCATTTGACATGTTGGAAGAAAATATAGGGGAAACAAGTCTACTTAACAAGAAGGGCGCAGCAATTGCATTCTTTAGTTCTTCTCGTGCAGCCTATGCAACACAGAACAGATACGTGAACAATTACTTCACTCACTATGCTCTTGGGACCGATAACGAAGGACGTAGATGTACCCTGGGGGATGCTGCACGTTTGGCCAAAGTTTCGCTGGTGTCTGATTACGATGCGTCTTTCAGTAAAGCACGTGATTACTCGTCAAACAAATTAAAATACGCGTTAATGGGTGATCCGGCGCTGACACTCGCTTCTCCTACTCACCGTGTCGTATTGGATAAAATCAATGGCGCAGCTATATCAACCACAAATCCTCCTACCTTGAAGGCAGGAAGTACTGTGAAGATTTCAGGTCACATTGAGAAGGAATCAAAAGAACTTCTGTCTGGTTTTAATGGTGTTGTTTCGTTGATTCTTATGGACACAAAAGACACCATCATTTGCAAAAATAACACGAATGCTTCGAAAGGTAATCATAAGTTCACTGAATACACGAAAACACTTTATGAAGGTAGCGATTCAGTAAAGAACGGTCGTTTTGAGTTGTCTCTAATCGTTCCTTTAGACATTAAATATAGTAACGAAGCCGGACGTATGAGTTTGTATGCCGTGAACAATGCACATACAATCGAAGCTAACGGTGCCTGTGAAGCTTTCCGGTTGGGCGGAACGGCAGATGTGAAAAAGGATACAGTTGGTCCGGCCATGTATGTCTATTTGAATGACCCGGACTTCCAAGATGGTGGCACGGTTAATCCGAGTCCCTATTTCTATGCCGTTCTTTCAGATTCGTCTGGCATAAACAGAACAGGCAATGGTGTAGGTCATGATATCCAACTTGTGATTGATTCGAAAGAAGAGTATTCATTTGTCCTGAATGACTATTTCTCTTATGATTTCGGAAGTCATACGCGTGGTTCATTGGCATATAAGATTCCCAATCTCCCGGAAGGAGAGCACCGATTGTTCTTCCGCGCGTGGGATACTCGGAATAATTCTTCGGCAACTATATTGAATTTTGTTGTCAAAGGCGGCCTGGCTCCGTCGTTGTCGGATGTAAAATTGACGCACAACCCGGCCAGAAGCAATACAACGTTTATTATATCGTATGACAGGCCTGAAACAGATACCAAGTTCACCATAGAAGTGTACGACTGCTTTGGTCGTTTGTGGTGGAGCCACGATGAGGTGGGACAGTCTTCAGATGGTTATTACACGATCAATTGGAATTTGGTTTCTAATGGAGGTGTACCGATGCCCAATGGACTCTATTTGTTCAAAGTCGGGATTGCTTGCGAGGGTAGTAAAGAAATTACAAAAACAAATAAATTAGTTATCCGCAAACAATAAATGCGGCCGATTGTAGTTTTAATATTGAATCAAGCATGTCAAAGATGAAAAAGAGTATATCAATTATAGCATTTTTTATGTTGGTTATTGGCGTCGCTAAAGCCGAGGACATAAAAAAGAAGTTTAATCCAGTACAGACAGCCGTCGTTTCCCAGAGTATAGGGTCCGATGCGCGGGCTGGTGGACTTGGTGATATTGGTGCGGCAACCGATCCTGATGTGAATTCACAGGCTTGGAATGCCGCTAAATATCCATTTTGCATCAGCAGGGCTGGAGTTGCTCTGAACTATACGCCTTGGTTGCGCCAACTGGTCAATGATATCGACCTCGGATATTTATCTGGTTACTTGCGTCTGGGTAATTATCAGGCAGTCAGTGCCTCATTACGTTATTTTTCTTTGGGTGACGTAGAAATGGGTTCTGGAACCGACGATGCAGATGGGGTAGGCATGACATTTCGTCCGTATGAGTTTGCTGTAGATGCCGCATACTCACGAATGTTAAGCGAGACGTTTTCAGCAGCTGTGACTTTCCGCTATATTTATTCGGACTTGTCGGGCCATTATGACGACTCATCTGAACCAGGATCTGCTTTCGCCGTTGATTTGGGCACCTATTACAATACGTACTTGAACATGGGAGGACGTGAGTGCCAGTTAGCATTAGGTTTGGGCATTTCAAATCTTGGTAGTAAGGTTAATTATGGTGACGACTACTCTTTCTTTTTGCCTACAAACCTTCGTCTGGGTTTTAACTACATGGTTCCCTTGAACGAGTACAATCGTATTTCAATCTGTGCCGATGCTAATAAATTGTTAGTGCCGACGTATCCTACCGATGCACAATGTGCGAAAGCATTAGGCTATTCTACAGACGACGGTGAAGACCATACGGCAGAATATCAAGTATATCGCGAAGAGCATTATTATAATATTTCGCCCATATCCGGTATATTCAAAAGCTTTGGTGACGCTCCGAACGGCTTTAAAGAGGAACTCGAGGAGATACAATGGAGTGTCGGCATGGAATATACCTATAATGACAAATTTACTTTGCGTGCCGGCTACCATCATGAGAGTGAGAACAAGGGAGGTCGGAAATACTTCACGGTAGGTGCCGGATTCAAGATGAATGTATTCTCTTTGGACGCAGGATATGTGATTTCGACGGCATCACAAAACCCTCTCGATCAGACATTGCGCGTCTCACTCGGATTTGACTTTGATGGTATCAGAGATTTGTTCCATCGCGGTCGCTAAATATTGTTTATATGAAGATTAGGGTGGGATTCGGTTACGACGTTCACAATCTTGTGAACGACCGTGCCCTTTGGTTGGGTGGAATTCTCATAGATTCGCCTGCCGGTCTCCTAGGTCATAGTGACGCAGACGTACTTATTCATGCCATTTGCGATGCTGCGCTCGGTGCAGCTAATCTTCGTGACATCGGATACCACTTTCCGGATACCGATGAGCGTTATCGTGGTATTGATAGCAAACAGTTGCTTTCCGAAACGGTTCGAATGATAGAGAACAAGGGTTTTCGTATTGGAAATGTCGATGCTACGGTATGTGCCGAAGCACCCAAACTAAACCCATACATACCCGAAATGCAAAAAACGCTGTCAGCGCTGATGCATGTCGAGATATCTGATGTTTCTATTAAAGCTACGACAACGGAACAGCTGGGTTTTGTGGGCCAACGCGAAGGTATGGCTGCATATGCCGTTGTTTTGATAGAAAAAGAGGGGTAAGGTTATTCCCAAATTTGGGGATGTTGCTTCAAAAAGGCTGACAGTTCCTTCTCTACTGCTTCCGGCAACCACCGAGAAGCACTTTTTTTTGCTTTTATTGCCTCCCTGATTTTTGTAGAACTTACATTGTAGAGCGAAGTTTCGAGTAGAGTCACATTATTTGGTAAATCGACATTATTAATAGGGAATCCATCCCTCGGATATACCACTATGGGGTAATTATCGAGAATATCTTTGTAATGATACCAGCGTTGGAATTCTGCCCAGTTGTCTGCGCCGATAATAAGAGAGAAATTACGTTCGGGATAAGCCTTTTTCAGCTCGTTTAATGTGTGGATGGTGTATGATGGGCGCGACAAATGAAATTCAAAATCAGAGACAGTAACATTAGGAATGGTCTTTGTAGCCAGTTTGGCCAATTTCAACCGGAATGAGTCGGGTAATAATTGTGTTTGGACCTTCAAAGGATTTTGCGGAGAGACCATAAGCCATGTTTCATCAACCAAACCACAATTTATAGCGCTCTCAGCAACCGCCAAGTGCCCTTTGTGAATGGGATTAAACGACCCGCCAAAAATTCCGGTACGTATCATTACTCTATTGTCAGAAATGCCTTTACTATAATGAAAGTTTCCTCTTTCGCTATCTCTAATACGTCATTAATAACGGTTTTGTCGAATTGCTTGGCAAAACTCAGTTCATAGGCAGCTTTATCTATACGCGACTCAATGACTTCTGGCGTGTCGGTACCTCGTTTTATTAAACGTTCTCTCAAAACTTCTATTGACGGTGGTTGAATAAAAAGCAGCAGAGCTTGTTTCCCGTAGATTTTTTTCACGCTTAGTGCGCCTTTAACATCTATATCGAGAACCACATTCTGACCTTTGTCAAGTTGTTTCTCTACTTGTTCTTTTAATGTGCCATAATATTTGTCGGGGTACACTTCTTCGTATTCCAAAAACTCTCCTGCTGCAATCTTTTTGCGGAATTCATCAGGAGAAAGAAAGAAATAGTCCACGCCATCTACTTCCTCGCCTCGTGGAGCACGGCTTGTGGCGCTCACAGAAAAGTGTAAATTCTGAATACGTTTTCTTAATGCAGTTATAAGTGTACTTTTCCCGCTGCCACTTGGGGCGGAAAAAACAACAATTTTACCTTTCTTCATCTCGAATCAGTTTTTCAAAGAAATTCCAAATTAATTGTCCGACATTAACGTCATCTGCGAGCGAGCTATGTGTACCTCCTTTCACCTCATAGAGACATACGTCAGCGTCACCTCCGGAATAATAATACTTTAATGTATATCTGCCGTTCGTTCTCAAACCTGGCAAAGAATCTGTCTGTACTGTCGTGCAGCGATTGCGAGCAATCCAGTAGCCAACGGCAATTGGAACTGACAAGTAGGCACCCCAACCACCGTTATTATGTAAATCACCGTTCCATTCGCTAGTTCGGTCTTCCGTACCATGAATTTCGAGGAAAGGACGTGGACATGGCGCCTCCATAGTCTGATATATCCATTCCATGGTAAGACCTGCAACTGATGCGAAAGCTTTAAAGACATTCTGTTTCCGATATGCCATGAGGTAACACAACTCTCCACCGTTTGATACGCCAGTTAAGAAACAATTTTTGCGACTTACACCATATTTTTTCTGAATATGGCGAGCCAGTAAGCCGAGTTCTTTCACATCATC
>CAMZHB010000014.1 GCA_947306605.1 uncultured Prevotellaceae bacterium
GGTTTTCTGTTGGGCATGGGATTCTTGTTGCTCATCGACGAACTGACGCCACACCTGCACATCGGTACAGACAAGCCCGAGGGTATGCGCTCGCACCTGTCGAAGACGGCGATGCTGGCCCTTGCCGTCACCATCCACAACCTGCCCGAAGGAATGGCCGTGGGCGTGGTGTTAGCAGGGGCAGACAGCGGCGCGACGAACATTTCTCTTGCCAGTGCTCTGGCCGTTGCGGTGGGTATCGCCATCCAGAACGTGCCCGAGGGTGCCATCATCTCCATGCCGATGCGGGCGGCAGGCAATAGTCGTTGGCGCTCGTTTGTCATTGGTTCGTTGAGCGGAGCCGTAGAGCCCGTCGGAGCCATTGCCGTGCTGCTGCTGGCCTCGCTGCTCATGCCTGCCCTACCCTACATGCTGGCCTTTGCCGCGGGAGCTATGTTCTACGTGGTGGTAGAGGAACTCATCCCAGAAGCCTCCAGCGGTCAGCACTCTAACCTCAGCACCATCGGCTTTGCCATCGGTTTCGTGCTGATGATGTTGCTCGATGTGGTGATATAAAATAGGAATATGAAACAAATAGTAACTCTCCTACTGGGCATGTTTGCCTTGACGGCCCAGGCTCAGAACGAAACCTATCCTACGTCCACTCCCGGTTTGCCCGTCCTTTCTCAGGGTCAGCCCGACTGGTCAATGATGTATCCCAAGAAATCCGTGCGCTCCAAGGCCTTGGGAAAGAAGGCATCTCCGGACGAGTTGCCCGACCATGTGAATAATATCGAGACAGGTTTCTTCTGTCCCGTGTTCAACCAGAGCGGAGGTTCGTGTGGTGCAGCTTCAGGCGTCAGCTACATGTGGGGTTACGAGATTAACGCCATGCGCGGCTGGCAGGCCGAAGATGAGGCCAACCGTTTCCCCAGTCACTTCACTTGGCTGATGTCCCAATGTAACAGTGATGAGGCCACGATGCTCCATAACAACGGTGCGCCCAGTGTGAAGACCTACGGCGGACAGACCTATTCGCGCTATTTCGGTTTGCAGGATGTTGAAGATCCCGACTTCGGCTGGATGCAACAGGTGAGGCAGGGCGCAACGACCGGCTGGATGCAAGGCTACGACAAATGGTGGGAGGCCATGCAGTGGCGTGCTGAGAGCAAAAATGAATTCCCCATCGGTACAGGTACCGAGGAAGGCCGGCAGGCTGTGAAACGTTGGCTCTATAATCATAATGGCGATACCGACGGTTTCCATGCCGGCGGTATCTGTAACGTAGGCTTGGCAGCCGGTCCGTTTATCGGAAAAATTGAAGACACGGAAACTAACCGTGCTATAGGACTGGTGGGCTTCTCGTGTGTGAAAGCGTGGAACCATCAGTACAACCACGCCATGACCATCGTTGGCTACGACGACCGCATTGAGTTTGACCTAGACTCTAACGGTGTGTTTGGTGAAAAGGATAAAGATGAGGTTGGCGCTTGGCTCATGGTCAATTCTTGGGGACAAGGCTGGGCTACAGGTGGCTTCATCTATTGTCCTTATAAGTACGGCGGCCCGCTGCAACCGTGGGAAATAGGGTGGTTTAAGCCTGGCTTCTACAAGGTACGTCGCCATTATCGTCCTTTGCGCACATTCAAGATTCGCATGAACTACAGCAAGCGCAGCGAGATATGCTTGGGGGCCGGTGTGAGCCGCGACACCACAGCTACCGAACCTGAAGAGACCTTGCTCATGGATCACTTCAAGTATGCCGGCAACGGATCTGCCGATGGCACCGACCCCGATGTTCCTATGTTGGGCCGTTGGGCCGACGGCATGCACTACGAACCGATGGAGTTTGGTTATGATATCACGGACCTGACCGTGGACTACGACCGTACGCGGCCGTTGAAATACTTCTTTTTCATTAACTCGAAAAAGACCGCCAACGGTGAAGGCAATATCTACAATGTGTCGCTCATTGACTACGAAACGCAACGCGAAGGTGTAGAGATCCCATTCCATATCGACACGGTGCAGGTGCTCAACGGCGGAAAGACCACGATGATTTCCGTTATTGTGAAAGGTGAACAGCTCTACAAACCCCTCAATGCCACCATTACGGATAAAACGCTGTCGTGGCAACAGCCGCAGGCATCCAGCCTTCAGCTCAACGGCTATTACATCTATGCCAACGGCGAACTCATTGACAGTACGACAGCCAATACATACGGGCTAGTCACGACCGACGGACTTGACTACAGTGTGGCAGCCGTTTACCTCAACCGTGCCGGCGAACGCTGTGCGAGTGAGCAGACTGCCGCTATGCGTCCTTATGTAGCCGAGAGCCAGGAAAACAACGACGTATTGCGTCTGACAAACGGCGGATTTGTTATTCCGCGTCTCTTTCTGCGTGCTTATAGCCAGGCCACAATTGAATGGTGGATGAAGCCTATAACGCTGGTCAACTGGAACCAGCAGATTGGTCCGGGTTGGGGACGATTCCTTTTCCACGCCAAGAGCAACGGGGGAGTCAGCTTTGGCTGGAACTCCAAGAGCGGACAACGCTATGACGGAAGTAACTCTTATTTGAGTCTTGGCAAGTGGCACCACATGGCCATTACCGTGGACCAGCACGTTATGACGCTTTATGTCAACGGCATGAAAAAGGCTTCGGTAACCTGTAACGACTACTCCGGATTCCCGGCTTTCGGTGACTTGGATTTTGGCGACAACTATTATTACATGAACGCTGTACTTGATGAGGTTCGTGTATGGAGCACTTGTCGCTCGGCCGGAGACATCTATCGCAACAAAGACTTTGAAATATCCAATCCGTCGGCCCAGCAAGGCCTGATGGCATACTTCAAAATGGATACTTTCGTGGAAGACGGTGTGGTCAAGTTGCGCGACTGCGCCCACGGTCACCATGCACTTTTCAAGATAGACAATGCTTGGCAGAGTCAGGTGGACAACACCATATTGAAAGGTTCACAGAAATTGACACCGTTCTTTGAGATAGACCAGAATGTGCATTATGCCGGTGTGCCCGTACAACTCAACTCGAAACACAACCTCAGCGTTGTCGGTTGGCAGTGGAATATTGATGGCCCCGCCAAACCGTCCGTGCCGTCCAATCCCAATGTGAATGTCATTTTCCCGACAGCCGGTGAATATGCCGTTACGTTGACCCAGACTGATGCCGCAGGCAACGTGGCCGACACCACACGTGTGATTGTCGTTGAAGCAGCACCGCAGGCCAAGGCCGACTTTGAAATGACTGAAAACCGATTGTCGGCAGGCCACCAGTTCAATTTCGTGAACCGCAGCCAAGGCGACGGATACACGTTCCGCTGGTCGTTGACGGGAGCCAACGAGGAAACGATGAATTCCACCCATGCTACGGCAGTTTACGAAGTTCCTGGTACATACGACGTTACGTTGACCATGCTTTCGGCCGAAGGCAAGGAAGTGGCAGCGGTGACGAAGCAGGTGACCGTCGTTCCAGCCAAGCCCGAGGCGGCCTTCGATGTACCTGTACCCACGTTGGTCCGCGGGGGCAAGGCTTATTTGGTGGACAATAGCAAGTACGCTCCCACGGAATGGAGTTGGCTTGTACGCACAGGCGACCACTATTACGCTTTGTCGGGTGGCGGAAGTCAGGAATTCGTGCCCACAGTACCTGGCGTTTACGACGTGTCGCTCACAGTAAAGAACGATGCCGGCAAGAGCACCGCCAAACAAGGCAGCGCCATTATTGTCACGAACGAAGATTCCGGCAACGGTCTCAACTTCGGTGGTGACGGACAGATATTGGCATTCGAAAGTCCATTGACCACCACCCGTGTATTCACCATTGACTGGTGGATGATGCCGCGCAAGACCGAAGGTGCGTTCTCACTTTCCAGCGAGGACGGACAGTTGTCAATCGTCACCGAATCCGACGGCACGATGCTATTCAAACTGGGCAAGAACACGGTTCGGAGTGACAAAGAATATGTCATCGACAAGGAGTGGCACCACTATTCTGTGGTTTATTCGTTGGGTAAGGTGACCTTCTATCGCGACGGCGTAGCCGTAGGCACCACCACGGGCTCCACTAACAGCAGCGCCATCACCTTCAACGGCGATTTCATCATTGGCAGCGCGACCAACGGAATGAACACGATGATCGACGAATTCCGCATTTACAATCGTTCGCTCACGGCAGGCAGTGTGAAGAACTTATGCAACAACAGCATTTCGAACGTCGACTCTCTCGAAACAGCCGAGAAACTGGTGCTTTATTATAACTTCAATCACATTACCGGCAATGCCATCGACCTTTGCTCCGGTCATCGCGACGGCGTGCGCACGGGCTTCGGTCCCGACGGCGACGCCTGGGCCAGTTCACTCGGTGTATTCTCCCTCAACTTCGAGTCGCCAGTGACACCCGAAGACGTCACTGCCACCTATATGACCAATTACCGCACGCCGTTCTACCACACCAATAAGCATGTCAACTCCCACTACACACGTTATGTGGAACTGGAGACCGGTACCGAGCGCTCCGGGTGGAAGATTGAAAACCGTGTCGTCACCGACACCATCACCACCGGCGTGAGCACCGATGCCAACTACAATTATGCCATGCATTCTGCCACCGGTTGGTACGATTTCTCCGAACGCTTGAGCAACCACCTCGTTTATCAGACGGTGGAACTGCCCGAAGGCATCTACCGCTTCTCCGCCGTGGTGCAGAGCTCGCTCAATCCCGGCACGTGCTACCTCACTGCCACCGAAGGCGACCAACTGACGTCAGTCATTGACATTGAGAACGCACTGGCCTATGCATCGCTGGGCAATGCCAGCTCGATAGACTTCTACGTGCCCCAACGCGAGAACATCTCCATAGGCTTGAACATCAACCAGTCCTCAGCCGCCGAATTACGCATCACTTCGTTCAAGTTGGAGCGCTTGCCCGTGGAAATCATTGAAGGCATCAAGCCGCAACGGACCGATGCCACCACATTAACGGCCACACCCGTGGCGGGCGGACTGCGACTTGCGTCGCCCGTCATGCAACGCGTAGCCATCCATTCCACCCAAGGCATCTGCCTGTGGACCGGCATCGTCAGCGGCACACGTCTTGTCGTCCTGCCCAAGGGCATCTATGTTGTCAACGGGCAGAAACTGGCCGTGACCAAGTAAACCGCCAAATGGGCAGAAAGAAACAGGGGGAATGGTCTTTTCGACCGTTCCCCCTGTTTGGTTATAGCCCCGCACCTCAAAAAATTCGCTTTTTTGGCCTTTTCCATCCAGAGGTCAGATTTCAGCGCTCAAAAGCGGCGTTTCGGACCGCAGAAGCGGCGTCTCGGATTTCCGAGACGCCGCCTTTGATTCTTGAAACGCCGTTTGTGGTTTTCGAGACGCCGTTTCGTTTATGAGATAATAGCGCGAGGAAAATGGTGCTCTTTATGCGTTGATATAATGGTTGTTTTGTGGCGTTTCAGAGTCCTTTTGACGTCGATGTAATTTTTTTTGAAAAAGGGAGACAAAACAGGGGGCAAAAACGGGATTTTTTGTGTATTTTTGCGTACGAGTATACCTATGTGATTTTTGAACTTATGGAAGAAGACCTCAGAGTGATAATTAGCGGTGGTGGAACGGGCGGACACATCTTTCCGGCCATATCGATTGCGAATGCCTTGAAGGCTGCTCATCCCGGTGTGGAACTGCTTTTTGTGGGTGCCGAGGGCCGTATGGAGATGACGCGTGTGCCTGCTGCCGGATATGAAATAAAAGGTTTGCCTGTGTCAGGTTTTGACCGCAAACATCTGTTGAAAAACGTGAAGGTGGCATGGAAAGCTGTTCAGAGCCGTCAGATGGCAAAGAAGATTGCCAAAGAATTCCGCCCCGATGTGGCTGTCGGTGTCGGCGGTTATGCCAGCGGCCCGATGCTGAGTGCCTGCAGTGGCATGGGCGTGCCTTATGTGCTTCAGGAACAAAACAGCTATGCCGGCGTGACAAACAAGTTGCTGGCCAAGAAAGCCAGTTTTATCTGCGTGGCTTACGACGGCATGGAGCGTTTCTTCCCGGAAGAACGCATTGTGATGACGGGTAATCCCGTACGTCAGGAACTGTTGGCAGCCAAGGTTTCGCGTGAAGTGGCAATTAAGAGTTTCGGACTCGACCCGTCGAAAAAGACCATCCTTATTGTGGGCGGCAGCCTGGGCGCACGTACGCTTAACGAGAGTGTGCTGAAGCATCTGTCGCTAGTGGAACAAAGCGGGGTGCAGTTTATATGGCAAACAGGCAAGTTCTACAGTGCACAGATACAAGAAGAACTGGAGAAACAAAGGAAACCGGACAATCTGTACGTGAGCGACTTTATCAGTGATATGGCCAAGGCTTACAAGGCCGCCGACCTGGTGATTTCGCGTGCCGGTGCCAGCAGTATTTCTGAATTGTGCCAGCTGTCGAAACCGTGCATCCTGGTGCCGTCGCCAAATGTGGCCGAAGACCATCAGACCAAGAACGCCATGGCTTTGGTAGAAAAGGACGCTGCAATCTACGTGAAAGATTCGGAAGCTCCCATGCTGCTGTTGCCAAAGGCTGTGAACACGGTGAAGGAACCGGAACGTCTGGTCGAACTGAGCCGACACATCGGTGAATTGGCTCTGCCCGACGCTGCCAGCAGAATTGCCGACATCGTGTGGAAACTGGGAAAGAAAGTGCGCGAGACAAAAGACAAGAAAGCTAAAGCCTAAAATCAAGACATAGAGTTTTCATGGAGTTCAGTGATATCAAGTCAGTTTATTTTGTTGGTGCCGGTGGCATTGGTATGAGTGCCCTCGTGCGCTACTTCCTTGCCAAAGGACTGACGACGGGTGGCTATGACCGCACGCCGACGCCTTTGACGGCAGAACTGATACGCGAAGGCGCAAAGATTCACTATGAGGACAATCCGGATGAGATAGAGAAGAAGTTTCGTGACCCGAAGCATACACTGGTGGTCTATACACCGGCAATACCCTCGGACCATAAGGAACTGACCTATTTCCGTGAGAATGGTTTTGAATTGCAAAAACGTGCCCAGGTGCTCGGCACTCTGACGCGGTCGCTGCGCGGACTCTGCGTGGCCGGCACACATGGCAAGACAACCACGAGTACCATGGTGGCCCATCTGTTGCACCAGAGTCACGTGGGATGCAATGCTTTTCTCGGTGGAATAGCGAAGAATTACGATACAAACTATCTCTATGACGGCGAGAGCGACTACGTAGTCATAGAAGCCGACGAGTTTGACCGCTCGTTCCATTGGCTGCGCCCGTGGGCAACAGTGATTACCGCCACCGACCCGGATCATTTGGATATCTATGGCACGGTGGAAGCTTATCTGGAGAGTTTCCGTAAATACACGACGCTGATTCAACCCGGCGGCGCTCTGATTATTCACACGGGACTGGCATTGCAACCGGATGTGCAGGACGGCGTGAGAACATATACCTACAGCCGAGAGTCGGGTGACTTTCATGCGGAAGAGATACGGATCGGTGGTGGAGAAATTGTGTTCGATTTCATTTCGCCGTTGGGCAACATCAAAGATGTGCGTCTGGGAGTTCCCGTAAGTGTGAATATTGAGAATGGCGTGGCCGCTATGGCTTTGGCCCAGTTGGCCGGTGCCAACGAAAACGAGATACGGGCCGCGATGGCTGCTTTTGCCGGTGTGGTGCGCCGTTTTGACTTTAAGATAAAGACAGACCGTGTGGTATTGTTGAGTGATTACGCCCATCATCCTGAAGAAATACGTAACAGCGTGATGTCACTGCGTGAGGTCTTTGCCGGCCGCAAGTTGACGGGCATGTTCCAACCTCATCTGTATACCCGAACCCGCGACTTCTACCGTGAGTTTGCCGATAGTTTGTCACTGTTGGACGAAGTGGTGCTGACGGATATTTATCCGGCCCGTGAGCAACCCATAGAAGGCGTGACGAGTCGTCTAATCTATGACTTGTTGCGGCCAAATGTGGAAAAAAGCATGATTCGGAAACGAGATGCGGTAAACTATGTGGAGACACACGACACAGACGTACTGGTGGTGCTCGGTGCCGGTGACCTGGACGACCTAGTGCCGCTCATGACCGATGTGTTGAAAAAGAAATACAATCTGAACTGATAGTGTAAGAATGAAAGGAGTCCTGAAGTTTTTCGCCGGTTTACTGCTGATAGCTTACATTGTGTTCGCTGTTGTGAAATGGAGCAGCAAGGAAGACATCGACATGTGTTCCCGTGTGACGATTGCCGTGGTTGACAGTGCCAAGGCTGCGTTTATCGGTGTTAAGGACGTGCAGACTCTTCTTGAACGCAAGCACTTGTATCCCGAAGGCATGCCGATGAACAAAATTGATTTGAGCGAAATAGAACAAGCCTTGCAGAGCCATCCCTTCATTCTTGAAGCTCAATGTTACAAGACCCCGACAGGTACCATGCATATAGATGTAAGTCAGCGGTTGCCGGTCATGCGCATTCTGAGTGCGGACAGCAAGAGTAAAATGAAAGATTATTTCATCCCGCCGATGTAGTGGTTGCCACTGGACATATTTCGCAACAGTATGCCGAGCAGTGCTTGGCACCCATAGGGCGTTATTTGCAGAAGAACGATTTTTGGAACAGCCAGATAGAGCAGATTCATGTCCTGAGTGACACAACGGTAGAACTGGTGCCCCGGGTAGGTAACCATGTCGTCTATCTGGGTAGTGCCGCTGATTTCGAAAAGAAGTTGGCGCGCTTGACGGTGTTCTACAAGAAAGTCTTGAACGAAGTAGGCTGGAATAAGTACAGTCGTATCAATTTGGAGTACGACAATCAAATAGTATGCACAAAAAGCGAATAATATAAGAAAATTAAATATATGGTTACGGAAGAATTGTATATCATCGCGATTGAACTGGGCTCGTCGAAAATGACGGGCATAGGTGGCAAGCGACTTGCCGACGGCAGCTTTGAAATCAAAGGTCTGGCAGTGGAGAATTCGTCTGCTTTTATGCGCAACGGTGCCATCTTTAATTTGGATAAGGCCGTGAACAGTGTGAAGAAAATTATTTCTGATCTGGAAGGCCAATTGGAAAGAACGGTGACACAGGTGTACATCGGCAACGGTGGCCAAGGTCTCCATTCCATCAACAAGGCGGTGTCGCGTCGTTTTGAGGCCGTCAAGCCCGTCTCGCCAGAGGTGGTGAGCGAGTTGATGAATGAGAACAGTAACATGGATCTTGATAATCTGGAGATTTTGGAAGCTGTGGCGCAGGAGTATAGTGTGGGCACGCAGAAACAGATAGATCCGGTAGGCGTGTTAAGCGACCACATTGAAGGTCATTTTGTAAACATCGTTGCCCGTCCTTCTTTGCGCGGCAGTATTAACGACTGCATGAAGCAGGTGGGCAAGGGTATCGTGGAATACAAATGCACCCCGCTGACGGTGGCCGACGAAGTTCTTTCGAACGATGACAAGCGTTCCGGTTGCGTACTGGTGGATTTCGGTGCCGACACGACCGCTGTTTCCATCTACAAGGGCGGTTTGCTGCGTTATCTGAGTGTAATTCCGCTGGGTAGCGGAAGCATTACGAAGGACATTGCTTCGTTGCAGATGACGGAAAGTGACGCCGAACAACTGAAAGTGTCCTATGGCTACACAGGAGGCGGACTGGCCGACGTGGAAGGTGAAATGCCGGCCTATACCCTTTCGGACGGTGAAATCATCACCAAGCGTGTGTTGGCCGAAGTGATTGATGCCAGATTGGAAGAAATTATGGTCAATGTGAAAGACCAAATCACGGCTTCCAATTATCCTCCTAACCTGCTGATGGGTGGTGCCGTGTTGATAGGCGGCGGCGCCAATTTGAAAAACATTACTTTGGCGTTCAAGAATTTTGTTCCTGGAATCAATAAAGTCAGTGTTGTGAAATCGACGCAGACCAACGTACGTACGCAGGCTGTGAAGGGTCCGTTGAGATCATCTCTGGAGAATGGTGCCTTTATCGCCGCCATCAGCATTTTGGCCAAGGGCAAACAGCCTTGCACCGGCATCATAACTGAAGACAGGAAGCCTGAAGATTTATTTAACGACACAACGTCCGTAGCTCAAGAGCATGTAACGCCCTCGATTGATGAACCTGCAATCGCCACGGTGGAAACCACATCTGAAGTTAAGAAACCAAAGAAACCGAAGAAACACAAAGGTCCGGGAGTTATGTCACGTGCTTGGAAATGGATTAAAGATTTTGCAGACGAGGTGGCAGAAGACGATTAAAACAAGAGACAAGTTATGAGTTTATTTGACCAGATAAGTAAAGACATTATAGCCGCAATGAAGGCGAAGGACAAGGTGCGTCTGGAGGCCTTGCGCAACATAAAGAAGGTTTTTCTGGAGGCCAAGACGGCCCCCGGAGCCAATGACGAGTTGACCGACGATGCCGCCCTCAAGATACTGGTGAAATTGTCGAAGCAGGGCCGTGATGCCGCCGCTCTCTATACGGAGAAGGGACGTGCCGACCTTGCCGAGGAAGAAGCCGCGCAGGCTGCCGTTATCGAAAGCTATTTGCCCAAGCAATTGTCGGCCGATGAGTTGGAGCGTGAGGTACAGGCTATGATAGCCGAAACCGGAGCTGCGTCCATGAAGGATATGGGCCGTGTGATGGGATTGGCTTCGAAGAAACTGGCGGGTCGCGCCGAAGGCAAGGCCATCTCGGAAGTGGTAAAACGTCTTTTGTCGTAACCTCGTGCCCTTGGACGGACGAAGTCGGACTTCAAAATTTTGAAACGGCGTCTCGGGAAGACGAAACGGCAGTTAGAAAAAAGATAACCCTATTCCAGCAGACGGAAACATGAGCGACGATCAAGTGTTGGATTTCATCTCAGTGGAAAGTGTACCCGACGTGCAACAATCAGCTGCGCCGGATGCAGAAGATGTGGCCGAACGTCTGCAGGCAGAGTCCATCAACTTCAAACTGCCCGAGCGCAACAAACAGGTGCCTATCATTAAGGTCGTCGGCGTGGGCGGTGGCGGCAGCAATGCCGTGGACCACATGTTTCACAAAGGAATAGAGGGTGTCGCTTTTGTCAATTGTAACACCGACGAAGCCTCCCTGCAACGTTCGCCCGTACCCATGCACCTGTTGTTGGGCAAAGACGGTCTGGGAGCAGGCAACATCCCCGACCGGGGGCGTCAGGCCGCTGAGGAGAGCGTAGATGCCATACGCACCATGCTGAGCGACGGCACGCGCATGGTGTTCATCGCAGCCTGTCTGGGCGGCGGCACCGGCACAGGTGCTGCCCCCGTCATCGCCCGGGAAGCACAGGCTCGTGGCATACTGACCATAGGCATCGTGACACTGCCCATGCGCAGCGAGAGCAAGACGAAAATTCGCAACGCCTTGCGCGGGCTGGAACAGATGGAAGGTTATGTGGACGCCATGATAGTTATAAGCAACCAGCGCCTGTTCGACTTCTACAAGGACACGCCCTGCGTGACAGCATACGGTTATGCTGACGACATGCTTTACAATGCTGCCGGCAGCATCGTTGACATTATCATGGGAAAGGGCTACTACCATGCCGTGGATTTCCACGATGTGGAGGAAGTCCTGCGCAAGGGGCAGAAAGCATATATCAGTACAGCTTATGCCGAAGGGCCAGCCCGCGTGTCGAAAGCTATCGGCCAGGCGCTCAATTCTCCGCTGCTGAATTATAAGGAAATGTACGAGGCTCACAGAATCTTGATAAGCCTCACTTTCAGTCAGAAGCAGGCACCGCTCATGACCGACGAAATGAACGAAGTGATGGACTTCCTGAAAGGTTTTGAGGAAACGTCGAACTGGGTGAAATACGGCCTGGCCATGGACGATTCTCTAGGCGACAAAGTGAAAGTGACCATATTGGTGTCCGGGTTTAGTTCCGAAGAAGACGAAAGAGAGAACCGGCCGGTGAAAGTGTCGAATGAACTTTATGATTTGTATTATCCCCCGACGCCCAACAACCAGAAGAACTATTACATATACACGTTCACGCCCGAAAGCCTGGACAACAACGAAGTGATAGCTAAAGTGATGTCAGTGCCGACATACAAACGCAATGCCGGCGTATTGAACGAAATAAAAGGACTCGAACGCCAAGCTCTAAAGACGGCACAAGGTCAAACGCAGAAGTAGGAAATAATAAAAGAAAAAACAAGAATACGACATGGAAGATAACATGCAGAACACAGGCAGCGTCTTGGGTTTCGACCTGCCTCAAAAGAAGTCAACTATCATTAAGGTGATAGGTGTGGGCGGTGGTGGCGGCAATGCCGTAAACCACATGTACAACGAAGGCATTCACGACGTATCGTTCGTTGTATGTAATACCGACAACCAGGCTCTTGACAGTTCTCCCGTACCGGCCCATCTGCAATTGGGGCAGGAGGGACTCGGTGCCGGCAACCGTCCGGCCCGTGCCCGTGCAGCTGCCGAAGAAAGCATAGAAGGCATTCGCAATATGCTGAACGACGGCACCAAAATGGTATTTATAACCGCAGGTATGGGCGGAGGCACCGGAACCGGTGCTGCTCCCGTGATAGCACGCGAAGCCAAGGCTCTCGACATCCTGACGGTAGGCATCGTTACCATTCCCTTCCGGTTCGAAGGCAACCGTAAGATTGACCAGGCTCTTGACGGACTGGAGGAGATGAAAAAGCACGTGGATGCGCTGTTGGTAATAAACAATGAACGTTTGCGCGAAATCTATCCGAACCTGACCCTGCTCGATGCCTTCGCCAAGGCGGACGATACCCTGAGCGTTGCCGCCAAGAGCATAGCAGAAATCATCACCCTGCGTGGCACGATGAACCTTGACTTCCAGGATGTAAAGACCGTGCTCAAGGATGGCGGCGTGGCCATTATGAGTACAGCCTATGGAGAAGGCGAGGGACGTATCAGCAAAGCCATTGACGAAGCACTCAATTCGCCGTTGCTCAATCACAGCGATGTGTTCAAATCGAAGAAAATTCTGGTGAACATTGCATTCTGTGCCGCCAAGGAAGGTGAAAGCCTAATGATGGACGAAATGAACGAGGTGCATGAGTTCATGAGCAAGTTCGATCCCTACGTTGAGACCAAATTTGGTTTGGGTACCGATGAAGAACTTGGCAAGAAAGTGAAGATTACGATTCTGGCCACAGGCTTCGGACTGAGCGACGTGTTAAGTGACGTGGGCTCCGGCTCTGGCAGTCGTGAGGGACAGTTGGATGAAGAAACGGAAGAACGTATGCGTGAACGTCGCAAACAATTCTACAGCGACGAAGAAGGGGCGAACAAGCGCCATTACAATTGCTTCCACTTTAAATCCAACGATTTGGACAATGACGAGGTTATCGCAATGGTAGAGTCTACGCCGACGTACAAGCGTGATTCCACAACATTGAAGCAGATCAAAACGGTAAGTCTGAGCATGCTTCAGACGAAAGATTCGGCAGAACCGTCGCAAGAAGAAGCTGCCGATGAAAATGTCATTGTCTTCAATTAAGTAAACGGCTACTTTTCTTTTGAATAAGTTGAAAGGTCCAAAG
>CAMZHB010000015.1 GCA_947306605.1 uncultured Prevotellaceae bacterium
TGTGGGCGTCTGCGGCCTGGTGTTCGTGCCCATCTTCCGCAGTCTTACGGGCCTGCCGCCGTTCATGGGCATCCTGTTGGTGCTGGGCCTGCTGTGGGTGCTGACCGAGTACTTCTACGGCCGTCGCCGTGTGGAGTCGCATCGCACGAACCGCGTGAGCGAACTACTTACACGCATTGACCTTTCGACCATTCTGTTTTTCCTCGGCATCCTGCTGGCTGTGGCCGCGCTGCAGGAAACGGGTGTGCTCCACGAGTTCGGCGCTTTCCTGGGACGCGTGTCGCACGACAATGCTTATCTCATCACGGGTGTCATAGGCGTGGCTTCGTCTATCGTGGACAACGTACCGCTAGTGGCCTCGTGTATGGGTATGTATGAGATGGGGGCTACGGAAAACCTGATGATTGACGGTACGTTCTGGCAACTGCTGGCCTTCTGCGCCGGCACGGGCGGCAGCATCCTCATCATCGGCAGCGCCGCCGGCGTCATCGTGATGGGGTTGGAGCGCATCACCTTCGGGTGGTATCTCAGCAAGTGCGGCTTTATTGCGTTTCTGGGCATGGTGGCCGGCATGGTGTGCTACTGGCTGGAGAAGGTGTTCCTGTTCTGACGAACCGGTGATTCCAATATAAAAGGAGGGCACCGTTCCGCGGAACGGTGCCCTCTCTGAATGCATGGGTGCGGTCACTTGACGAGCACGACGTGGTTGTTCATGATGAGCAGCCCCGTGGCGTCGCGGCTGGCTTTTTTGCCACTGATGTCGTAGACCGGCTTGGATGTGTCGGCGGGCTCCTCCGTCACTTTGGCTATGCCCGAGGCATCGTTGGTGGTGAGCACGAAGACGGTGTAGCTGTATGGTTTCAACGGCAGTTTGTTGCCTGGGGTGAGGTGTTCCTCCTGGGGCGCAAACTGCGTGGGGTTATCGGGGGTGTTGCGCCCCTTGGCCGTACCGGAGAGCGAGACGGACAGCACGTCTTTCACTTCTCCGAATTCTTTTATGGACAGCAGCATGGTGCGGCTGGACGTCGAGTAGTTGACGGCATGTATCACGAGTGTGTCGCCTGCTTCGTTCTTGGTCACTGTGGCGTCGAAATTGGATCCGCTTACTTTGGCGTTGACGAGCAGGGACTGGTGGTATTTGGCCGCCATCTGCTGGGCGTAGTAGGGCGGCTGCATCCAGGTCTTGGCCGGGTCGAAGAAGATTTGTCCCTGGTCCCAGCCGTTGTCGTTCTGCATGTAGGGTTGCAGGGCGTTGGCCGGACTGTCCATGGGTACGAAGCCGTTGGTGCGGCGCACAATGCAGAGCATGGTGGCGTGGGCCAGGGCACGGGCCATGTTGTGGGTGTAGCCGTTCTCCTCGAAGATGACGCAGCGCATGGTGGTCTCGGGATTCCACGTGAGGAAGAGTTTTTGCATCTGCGCAATGACGCTCTCGGTCTCCTTGGCCTGTTCCGGTGTCTCGATGAAGGGGTGGTAGTCCCAGTAGGACGCCTTGCCGTCGAGGGCGCGGAAGACATGCTCCATGGTGGCCTTCTCGCCGGAACGCCACCAGGCCGCGATGACAAACTCGATGTCGGGATAGACGGGGTGGATGGCGTTGTAGAGTGTGAGGAAACGGTCAACGTAGTGCTGGTAGGCCGAGAGTTCCTTCGTGCCTATCATTTCCTCGTTGCCTATCTGGATGATGCGGGGCCTCCACTGCTTCATTTCGTCGAGCATCCGGATGACGTCTTCGGGATTGTCTTCCACGTTGATGGAGAAGGCTGGCTCGGCGTTGATGAGACGGGCGAACTCCACAAATTCGGGAATGGCAAAGCCGTTGGTGGAGTTAAGATACCAGTAGCCTTCGTAAGGAGCACGTTCGAGGCGGTTGCCTACCATGTTTTTCGTCAGATAGCCGCCGGCGTTGATCATGCAACCGCCGTAGCGCAGGAAGGTCAGGCGCTCGTCCTTGAAAGCCTTGGTCAGGTCGGAGCGGAACGGGTAGGCATCGGAAGCCAGTAACACCTGGTCGGCCCACACCGTGCCTGCTTCGCCCAGTTCGAGCACGTAGCGTGCCTCGGGGTCGGTGGCGGTGGGCATGAGGTCGGTGGTGAAACACTTCCACTCCTCGCCGATGCCTTCAATCTCGCTGCGGGCGTATTCCACCGTGCCGTCCACATTCTGCAGGGCCACCTGAATCTTCGAGGCGGTGCCGCGTAAGTAGAGCGTGTTGTGGAAGACGGAGTCCTTCACCACGCTGATGCCCCACTTGTTGAGTCCGCGGTTGCTCACGCCGTCGCCCTTTTCTCCGCTGATGCGCTGTGCGTAACGGCCGGTGAAGGGATTGTCACCGTCGAGAACGTACGTTCCGTTACCCACGGCGTCCCACATGTTCGATACTCCGATTGGAGTGTTACGGAAAGGCACGGCGGCGCCGTCTATCGTCAGGTTGCGGAAGCTGGCGGAACCGCCGTAGCTACGCAGGCCGACGAGTCCTTCCATAAGCGGCGTGCTGGTCTTGTCTTCGTATTCAAAGACGAGAACATCGTTGATGTAACACTTGGCCTGCCGGCCGTCCATGTCAATGCGCATCTTGTTCCAGTCCGTCGGCGTGAACGAGATGCCCTTGTTTGTGATGGAGGTCCAGTTCTGTTCGTGTTTTCCGAATACGAAGGTGCGGCTGCCTCCGTTGAGGCTCACTTCGTAACCGTTGAAGGCGTCGGCTCCCGTGCCCGGGTTGGACACGTCGAAGATGAAGCCGGCTATGGGGCTCTGGCTGTCCATGCGTACTTCCACGGCGATGGAGCCTTTGCCTAGTGTCTTGTTCTGGTAAATGATTTTCCCGTGTTTGGTAGTGGCGACGCTCAGTACGCCGTCGGCCAGTGTCCACATGTCGTCGTATTGTTTGAAATCAGCCACGTCGCCCGGTTCGCCTTCCAGGGAGAGTTCCGTCCCGTCCACCTTGAGATGGCGGAAACTGGCCGAACCGTTTACGGTGCGCACGCCAATCAGGTCGCCGCTGAGGGGGCTGGAGGCGTCAGTGTATTCAAACACCTTGTTGTCGTTGACGTAGCATACGAATTTGGCGCCGTCCACTTCCACGCGCAGTTTGTTCCAAGCGTCGCGGGCAAGGAGAGTGACTGGCTTGTTGGCGATGGATTGCCAGTTGTTCTGGTGCTTGCCGAAGACGAAGGCGCCGTCGTCGGCGTCCAGACTGATTTCGTAGCCGTTGAAGGCATCCATGCCCGGTGCTGCACTGGAGACTTCCATAATCAGTCCCGCAATGGCCGAGGCGCCGTCCAAACGTACTTCCACCTCCACCGTTCCCTTGCGTACATGGGCCGTTTGACTGACCAGTTTGCCGTGGCTGCCGGTGCCCAGTTGCACAATGTCGCCCGACACGGCCCAACGGTTGTCGTAGGCCTTGAAGTTCTTCACATTCATCACGGCCACTTCTTCGAAACCTTCGCCGAAGATGCGCTGGTCGTAGAGGCCGCCGTAGATTTCGTGGTTCACGTCTTCCGCTCCGGAACCGTAGATGAGCGGACTAACCGTGCCGTCCACCGTCGAAGCGTTCACCACGACGGTCTGCGCCATCAGGCAGCAGGGCACCAATGCCAGAATCATTGAGAGTAATCTTTTCATAACTTCGATATTTTTACTGTTTCATTTGTTTTCAGATGGAGGCGCGGATGACCAATTTGCAGGGATTGTCAACCACGCCTTTCGTTTGCTTGCGGATGAGGGCAGCTATGGTGCGCCCCATTTGTGCGAAGTCAGTGGACAGCGTGGTGATGCCGCCGGCCAGAATCTCCTTCAGCGGCGTGTCGTTGTATGAAATGACACCGAATTCCTGTCCCGGTGTGAGCCCTTGTGCTGCGGCCGACTTCAGGAGCGTGACCAGATCAGTGTCGTCGGCCACCATGAAGAGGTCGCCTTCGTTGATGGTGCGTCCCCTGAGACTGTTCAGGTAGCGGTGCCGTTTGCCGTGCTCCTCGCAGAATCGTTCCATACCGTAGTACCGTTCGTAAGGTTCTTTGGCGTCGCTCTGTACCATATAAAAAGAGGTGTACCGCTGCAGCTTGGCTTCGCCCGAAATGAGCGCGTTGTAGGTGTCGGCCTCGAAGTTCTGCACCACGCCCCCGAAAGCGTCTTTCAGTTCCTGGTGGCAGTGGTCGAGCAGCAGCACGCGTCCCGAAAGACTGTCGAGCAGCGGTTTCAGACCTTTGAACTTGCCGGGCATGAGCACGAACGTGTCGTAGTGGCCGTTGGCCTCGCGCAGCAGCACTTCAAACACCTTGCGGTTGTAGTTGTGAAATTGGATGTTGAAGGTGTCGTCGGCTTTCAGTCCGCTCACGAAAGCGTTGTAAAGCGTCTGTTTGAACGCATTCATTTCGTTGAACAGCATGAAGATGTTCTTCTCCACCCGTGCCTGCATACCGGTCACATAGCAACCCTTGCCTGCGCAGGAGTCAATGAGCCCTTTGGCCTTTAGCTCCGCCAATCCGGCAAACACCGTCTCGCGCGACACGTTGAACAACATCCGGAACTCGTTGACCGACGGCAGCCAGCCGCCTTTCTGCAGTGTTCCGTCGTTGATGCCGTTCAACACGTAATTGACTATCTGCTTGTATTTTGTTTTGGGCTGTAACATGATATGATTTATTTCCGACGTTGCAAATGTAATACAAATTTTTCAAACTGGTACGGACTGGTACGGAAAATTTTTATGCAACGTCGGTTTTTTTCTTTCGTTCGGTCCGTGTGGGGCCGAAGTTGTCAAATTGGCCATTAGAATGGCCGTACAGTTGCGATTTTGTTATAGACTCAGGAAATGGTAAAACAGAAGCGGCGTTTCGAATTTTCGAAACGCCGCTTTTGCGTGCAGAAGTCCGACTTCAAAAATCCGAAGTGCGGCTCCGGGGTTCTGATACTAACATTGGCGTGTCAAAAGCGTTAAATCAGCGGTTGCGGGTGAACGTGTGGTTGCACTTGCGGCAGCGGTACATGTCGCGCTCTGTGGTGCGGAAGGAGAAGAAGAACACGGCGCCGAAGAAGGCTATGAACGGGATGGCGGCCCACAGATAATCGGTCTTGTAAAAGAAAAGGAAGGCGAGTATCAGGACAATGAGCAGGACGAGGGGTCCCCACGGCCGGCGGCGTTCCTTGACCACGGTGTGCTCGACGTCGTCGCTGCCGCATTCGGGACACCAGGGCACGAACTGGCGGTGGGCCTCCTCGACGGGCTTCACCAGTGCCAGGGCGCGCTCGTAGTCCGATTCGTTCACACGTACTTCGATGCCGGGCAGATTGCCGCCGTGGGCCCCATAGGAATAGGCCGTGTCGTTGCGTTCGTCGTGGAGACGGCAGGCGATGCCTTCCTTCTCAAGCAGTGAGCTCACTTCGTCGGCGTAAAACTCGTTGTCGCAGTGGAGCAGAACTTTGGTGTATTCCATGACTTGATACGGGTGTTTGACGGTTTATTCGTAGTGACGGATTCTCACGTCGATGCCGTCGTCCTTGAGGAGGGCGGGGAGCTTGGTCACGTCGGTCTGGCCGTAGTGGTAGGGGAAGAGCACTTTGGAACGAATCACCCGGGCGGCTTTCGTGAGCTGTTCGGGCGTCATCGTGTAAGGCTGGTTGCATGGCAGGAAGGCGATGTCGATGTCCTTCAGCGCCGTCATTTCGGGAATGTCCTCCGTGTCGCCGGCAATGTAGACGCGCAGGCCGTCGAGAGTGAGCACGAAGCCGTTGTCGCGTCCCTTCGGGTGGAACTGCGTGTGGCCCTCGGTGGTGTTGTAGGCCGGGACGGCGTCCACCAGGATGTCGTTGGCCAGCGCCATTGAGTCGCCGTTGGCCATCACCTCTCCGTAGCCCAGCATGTCGGCGCAGCGCCGGTTGGTGATGAGCCGTGTGCCCTCGGCGGTGAGTGTGGCTATGGCCTCCTTGTCGAAGTGGTCGAAGTGTTCGTGGGTCACGAAAATGTAGTCGGCCTTCGGCATCGCCGTGTAGTCGATGGGGCGCTGTTCCAGTTGGCCCGCGGGATCAATCTGTATCTCCTTTCCGTCGTACACGATGCGCATGCTGGCGTGCACCAGGGCATGGAACGTGACCGTGTGGCCGTTGGCCGTGGTGAATGTGTCGGTCTCGTAACTGTCGGTCACAGCCACATCCTGCTTGTCATCCGTGACGGTCTTTTCTTTTTGTCCGGCCTGTCCGCAAGCCGTGTGCAGTCCTAAAGTCGCCATAAGGCATAGGAAAATCTTTTTCATGTGCGTAAGGTTTTATGTCAGTAAATAATGGTTCTATATTATTCATTCTCCCCACGAACTGCGGTCGAGGTTGCGGTATCCGACGGCTTCGCTGATGTGTTGGCGTGTGATGAGTTCGCTGCCGTCGAGGTCGGCGATGGTGCGGGCGACCTTGAGTATCTTTTCGTAGGCCCGGGCGGAGAGGTTGAGGCGCGTCATGGCCATGTCGAGGATGCGTGCTCCTTCGGCGTCGGGCTCGGCGAAGATGTGGACGAGTTTGCTGGACATCTGGGCGTTGCAATGGACGTTGGGGATGTCTTTGAAGCGACGGGTTTGGATTTCCCGGGCCCGGATGACACGTTCGCGGATGGTGGCGCTGCTTTCTCCCGTGGGAGCTTCGGAGAGATCCTTGAATGGTACGGGCACGACTTCGCACTGCAGGTCGATGCGGTCGAGCAGGGGACCGCTGATTTTGCTCAGGTAGCGCTGTACTTGTCCAGGGTTGCAGTCGCAGCGGTGAGTGGGGTGGTTGTAGTAGCCGCAGGGGCAGGGATTCATGGCGGCCACGAGCATGACGCTGCACGGCAACTGGATGTTGTATTTGGCGCGGCTGATGGTGATGACGCGGTCTTCGAGGGGTTGGCGCAGGGTTTCGAGGGCGGCGCGGCTGAACTCGGGGAGCTCGTCCAGGAAGAGCACACCGTTGTGGGCGAGTGAGATTTCACCGGGCTGGAACGTGGTGCCGCCGCCGATGAGGGCCACGTCACTGATGGTGTGGTGGGGGCTGCGGAAAGGACGTTTGGCTATGAGTGATACGTCGGGCGGAAGCAGTCCGGCCACGGAGTGTATCTGTGTGGTCTCGAGACTTTCGGCCAATGTGAGTGGCGGCAGGATGGACGGCAGGCGTTTGGCCATCATCGATTTGCCACATCCGGGACTGCCGACGAGAATCAGGTTGTGTCCGCCGGATGCTGCCACTTCGAAGGCGCGCTTCACGTTTTCCTGTCCGCGTACCTCGCTGAAATCGGCTTCGTAGGCGTGTTGGTTGGCGTAGAACTCGGCGCGGGTGTCCACTTCGGTGGGTTGCAGTACGGGTTTGCCGTTGAGCAGATCGAGTACTTCCACCAGATGATGGGCTCCGTAGACTTGGAGCCGGTCGACGACGGCGGCTTCACGTACGTTTTCGGTCGGAACTACCAGTGTCTCGAAGCCTTGTTTGCGGGCTTCGATAGCTATAGGCAGGCAACCGCGGACAGGTCGCAGCGTGCCGTCGAGTCCCAACTCGCCGAGTAAGAGCGTCTTTTTGAAACGGTCGGTCTGTACCATCTTGGCGCAGGCCAGCATGGCTACGGCGAAGGGCAGGTCGTAGGCGGTGCCTTCCTTGCGCAGGTTGGCCGGAGCCATGTTGAAGATCATGGACATTGCCGGTTTCTTGAACCCGCTGTTGATGATGGCACTCATGACACGGTTGTAGCTTTCGCGTACTGAGGCGTCGGGCAGGCCGGAGATGGCCATTTTGTCGCCCGGAAACGTGTTCAGTTCAATTTCGACGACGGTGGCCACAAGGCCGTTGACGGCGGCGCTGAAGAGGTGTACCAGCATGGCGTTACTATTTGTTAGATTTCTTGAGACCTATGGTTTCCAGTTTCTTTTCGAGTTCATCCTCGTTGAGGTCGCGTGCAATGACAATGCCTGCGGTGTCTACAAGGATGGCGCTGGGCACGTCGCGCACTCCGAAGGCACGGACGAGGGGCGAGTTCCACTCCAAGCGGTCGCAGACGATGTGGGCGGTCAGGCTGTCGCGCTTCATCACACGGTGCATGGTTGCGGTGTCGGCATCCAGACAAACATTGAGGGCCTGCAACTGGCCGTTGCAGTTCTTCATAAGTTGGCGCACGTGGGCGACAGGATAGGCCATCTCGGCGTTCCACATGGCCCAGAACCAGATGACGAGGTGCTTGCCTCGGAATGTGGCGTTGTCCACACGGATTCCCGCGTCGGTGAGGGCACTGAACTTGGGCAGTTTCTTACCCGGTGCACACTGTGCCAGTGCTTGGAATTCGGTATGGAGCCGTTTGACTGCGGGCCGTCGGGGCGTGGCCTTGACCATGCGGTCCAACATGCGGCCCACACGCTTGTAGTCTATTTCCGGCTGGCTAAGGAAATGCTTCTGAAGCAATGCCAGCGAGACGAAAGAGGCCGGGTGTTGCGTGATGAAATCTTCGGCCAACTGCAGGACTTCGCCTTCACTCTTTCCGACGGTAGAGAGACGGAATACGCTCAGTCGTTCGTTGTCCTCCAATCCGCCGATTTTTGTTTTCAGCAGGTTGTTTGCGTCACCTTTGATAGTGGTGGTCGCTCCCGGAGCCACCACCACCTGCATTTGCATGAAGTTGGGGTATTGGATGGTAAGTACCAGGGTGTCGTTGATGGGGCGCGAGTATTGGAACTTGCCCTCGTCCACGTGTACGGTGTCGAAGCCTTGCCATGAGGGATCGGTGCTGAACACGTAGAAGTCGCCGCTCTGCAGGTTCTTGTATTTTCCCTTGAGGGTGAACGATTGGTCTCCGCTTCCGCAGGCTGTCAGTATGAGCAGGGCGGGGAGACTTTTCAGGAGGGCGAGGGCGAAACGTTTCATTATTTATTATATAGTGTATTGCCGTTATTGTTAGCAGCAGGGGCCCGTTGTGTTGTGCAACGGGCCCCTGTGATGTCTTTGTCTGAGTGGGGCAAAGGGTTATTGGTTCGTGATGATGCGGAACGTGGCGTCGTTGGCCAGTTTTTTGAACTCAAGGTCTTTGGCGGCATACTTGGCCAGCGATTCGTCTTGAGCCAGAGCTTCGCGCAGTTTTTCTACGGCCGTGCTGTTGTTGCCCGTACGAACGGCGATGATAGCCTTCAGGTAATTGGTCAGGGCGTCTTTGCCGTCCATGCGGCTCAGTGTTTCGGCGGCTTTCATGTAGTCCTTGTTGAGCAGTTGTGCCAGGGCGGCGCTGTTGCTCGTCGTGTTGCCGAAGGCGTTCACGGCCTGAGCGTAGTTCCCCTGCTTCAGGTAGAGGTTACCTAGAGCCTGGCTCAGTGCTGGGCTTTCGGTGCCCTTCGACAGGTAGTTCTGTGCCATTGTCAGGTCGTTGTCGAGCATGGAGAGGATACCCAGGTTGATGTTCGGCTCGGCGGCGTCGGCTTTCACGCCCACGGCACGCTGTAGCAGGGTGCGGGCCTTGTTGTAGTTACCCTCGTCGAAGGCCATCGTGGCCAGGTCGTTCAGGGCGCGGTAGTCGTTCGGATAGATTTCAGCCGTACGGTTGTATATGGCCTCCTGTTCGCTCTTGTTCTCGGTCAGCGTGGCGCTGTAGAGCAGTTCTTCCACGCTCAGCTGGCTGGCGTCCTTCTTGTACTGGTCCTGGATTTCGTCGTCCGAGCGTCCGATGAGGTCATAGTTCACCGAGATGCGCGAGCGGCGCAGTTCGGGCAGGATTTCCTTCGTCAGTTCCGTGAATGCGGCCGAGAGGTTGCGGATCTGATGTTCGCGCTCCTCGGGGTCCTGATACATCGACAGGACACGCAGGATGACGTCCTTGTCCTGGATGTTCGAGGCCTGCACCAGTTGCTGGAAACCGTCCCAGTCTTCGGCCGTGTAGCGTGTGTCGACCATACCTTCCAGGCCGGCCTGCTTCATCTGCTGCTTCACGTAGTCCTGCGTGTTCTTCTCGCGGTCCTTGGCAAGACGGGTGTTCAGGTCCAGTCCGCCTTCGGGCGAAGCGTAGGCCGAAATCTCCACGTTCTCCAGTTCCTTGCGCTCGCGGTCGGCGCGGATGTCCTTCAGAGTCTTGATGAACTCCTGCACGCTGACGCTTTTCAGTTCGCTCGTGCGGATTTTGGCCTGTTGGATGAGGAACTTGATGTTCGATTCCTGCTTCTGCTGGATGACGTGCTGGTAAGCGTCGGGGGCAAAGGCTGCACCGCCGCCCCGGATGGCGCGGTCTGCCAGTTCGCTCGTGGCGATGACGCCCTCACCGATTTTTACATCGGGCACCTTCACCGACTTCTTGCCCACGCGGGTGTCGAAGGTTAGGTAGAGGTCGCTTTTCTGCATTTCGGGCACATACTTGAAGTTTGACTTCATCGTATAGTTTCCGCCCACGCGGTAAGAAATCGTCTGGTTGTTGGCTTCCACTTTCTCGCCTTGGAACGTGGCGCTGCTGCCTAGGGCTTTGCCGCCCTCGTAGCGCAGTTCGGGAGTCACGGTCACCATGGCCTTTTTCTTCATGAACTTCTCGGGGAAGCGGCCGTTGATGGTTACGGGCACCTGTCCGCCCACTGCCTCCAGGGGCGAAGGATTGATTGTAAAATTGTCAGCGCCCAAAGCCATCTTCTTGCTGCACGAAGACATCGACAGCATGGCCACTGCGGCGGCGCCGATTACCAATGATAAGTACAATTTGCGTTGCATAAATTCAAGTAATTATTTGTATAATGATTTTTCTGATGCAAAGGTACACAAATACTTTGAGACAAACCCACGACCGCCCCATGTTTTTTCGACGTGAGGACCACATGAACGCGTTATGTTGAAAAAGAACGGCTATCGCTTCACTTTCCGGCCTTTCTGAATGTAGATTTCTCCCTTATTCGGATGAGTCACCCTCCTTCCCTGAAGGTCGAACATCTCATTGTTCATTTTTAATTCTTCATGTTGAATTGAGTGGATTCCTTCCAGATACATCTTCCCGTACTCCGTGACATACTGACGTCCGTCGGGTCTGGTACAGGAAATCAACATGTGAGTGTACGAATCTACCGGATAATAATTATACGTAGGACCACACGTAGAACCGACGCCTTCTATCCAATAGATATCTGGTTCCTGAGTATACTTGTCGCCAGAATCAAATTCAACATTATATTTCATCTGCATCTTCTTATAGGATACAGCATCCTGTTCCTCATAAGATAATTCGTTATTGACAAAACTAGTGTAGCTCCCATCCCCCATTTCTTCCCGTTCTGTGCTTTCTCCTACATCCAAGCCGAAATCATACAATAATTTCCATTGGTCTTCATCACGAAAATAGACTTTACGGTCTTTTTCATATAACGTGGAGACATGAACCGCATCACCTGCCGCCAACCGATACATCTTCATACCAACAACGTCGTCTATTGTCTCTTCATCTTGCAACAGATACGTTTCTGTATGATCCCACTCCGAATTAAATGGGGAATTAACAGTAACCAGCCACTTTTTGCCCTCAACGAGGAACGGTTCGTAGTCTTTTATTTCATCGCCTTTTTCATAAAGAACTATACCATTTTCTCTGCATAACAGAAGATAGCCATCACTCATTATATCAAACGGGTTCTTTATCAGTCCTATGCCATCATACATTGAAACAAGAGTGTACACCGGTGTCGTTTTCTCCCAAAGAGGAATCACTGTATATGAAACCCGTTCTATTCCACGAATAGTCACCATTTTTCTTTGGGTTACTCTACCAGCGTCGTTACCACAATCAAAATTTTCAGATTCTTCTTTATTAAACTCATAAAGTATTTTGGGAACAGCTTCTCCCTTGAATACAATGTAGACAATCAGGTTATTCCACGATGCAAATTCTTTTAAGGCAGCAAAATATTCATAATCCGTATCGTTTTTTGCATAGAGTAGTTTTGTATAATGCACACTGTTAATTACTGTGTCCCCTTGCGCCAAATAAGTGCCGTCAGTTGTCTTCCATTCTTTGGTTGAACCTTCTTTAATGAATGATTTATAAGTGTAATTTGTAGCATAACCTTCAATAAAACAGGCTGCAATAAACAAAATAGAAACATAAAGGAATTTTTTCATAATACTTATCCTTTTGTGTTTGCAAAAATACACATTCTTTTTCAGAACGGATGCACTCAAAAGGGTAAATTTTTTGTAGGGAAATATGTCGGGGCGGTGTCTGGCGGTCGCCGGAGATGACCTCTGGCTACCGTCAGCCAAGTCTCCGTCAGAGACGTGGCGCGGTGGCGGTGACGCGGGCGATGGTACTCACTACACTCCCACCATTATTTTCAGGAACGCGCAAGTTTTTATGTCGGTTCCTAACAGTCCAAAAGACTGTTGTTAAAACAATTGCAATTGATGTACTATAGTCATCAACTCTATCGTGGATTTCACAAAAAAACTGGCATACAATTTCTTAATATGGTCACGCACCGTATATACAGACATACACAAGTCTTTGGCCACCGATTCAGCAGACAGGCCGTGCGACAGTTTTATCATGATTTGCAAATCGGTCATACTATATTCCAGATTGTAACTAACCCAACGTTCCTGGCTCTTCTTATAAACAAAGGCCTTTCTGCCTTTTGAGAGCAACATCACAATACTAGCTTTTCCTGCGACGTTTCTCGCATTTACAGCCCCGACAAGAAACAGTTCCATAGCAATACGACCGTCTTTAGACAGAAGCAACGGTGTGCTTCTGACAATCGAACCTTCATAAATACTGTTCTTCTGGGGTATGCTTTCAACCATAATTAAAAAACAAGTATCATATTTCTCCTCTTGAGAAAACGAAGCGAACAATTCCATCTGCTTTTGGCGCTTCTTTCTCAATTCTAAAACTACAGATTGACTCAGAGGGGCTATCGTGTGTATATGAGCTTTAATCTGTTCCGAATCATTCAGAATTCTCACAACAGGCGATGAATACATACATATTTCATTCGTCACGTAGTCATAGACAAAATAGTCTTCATAAATCGTATTTTGGAACCTCATCATCATCGGCAACGACCGATGCACCTGAGCATAATCCCTCTTGTTTACTTGTTCTATCGGGAGAGGCTGTTCATACGCATAAAACTGTTCTTCTTCATACATGGCACTATTTTTTGCAAAATTACAACAAATCCGGCTCATTTGCGAGGAAAAACCAAGAAAAAAGGAACTGCCGGCTAATATTTTGCAATATAGCCGGCAATTTCCCCTCACTATCTTTACTTCTTCTGTTTTTTCCCGTTTTGAATGTAGATACTGCCCTTTTGAGGTTCGGTTATTTTTCTACCTTGCAAGTCGAACAACTCATTGTTATTTTTTAATTCTTCATTTTTAATTGAGTTCACTCCTTGCAGTTGGCCCTTGCCGGCTTTCTTCGATTTGGCTTCGCCTCTCAAGGCTTCTATCTCCGCC
>CAMZHB010000016.1 GCA_947306605.1 uncultured Prevotellaceae bacterium
CCCGCGAAGGCGTACGCCACGTGGTCAGCCTGCAGCCGTTCGGATGCATTGCCAACCACATCATCGCCCGCGGTGTGGAACGGCGTCTGCGGGCGCTCTTCCCCGGGCTCAACTTCCTTACCCTCGACTTCGACAGCGGTGTGAGCGACGTCAATGTCACCAACCGGCTGCTCCTCTTTGCCAACGACCTGATTGTACAAGATTAAAACCGGCGTCCAAGGTTTCGTTTGCAAAGGTCGGACTTCAGAATTCTGAGACGCCGCTTCTAATTGTTAAAGTCGGACCTTGTCGGAGCGAAAACCAAAATTCCGTAAGATACGCCCGCACGGCACGGCACGAAAACGAAAACTTTGTTTCTTTCCTTGCTCTGCGCCCGTTTATTTGTATCTTTGCATTCGCAAAAAGCATTGACAATATGAAGATAGCACTGATAGGCTACGGCAAAATGGGACATCTCATCGAACAGATTGCCGTGGAACGCGGCCACGACGTGGTCTGCATCATCGACATAGACAACCCCGAAGACTTTGACAGCGAAGCCTTCGGCCGCGCCGAGGTCGCCATTGAATTCACCAGTCCCACGGCCGCCTACGGCAACATCTGCCGGGCATGGGAACACGACGTGAAGGTAGTGACGGGCAGCACGGGATGGATGCAGGAACATGGCGACGAGGTGCGCCGCCGCTGCCGCGAGGAGGACAAGACGCTCTTCTGGGCCTCGAACTTCAGCCTCGGCGTCTATCTTTTCGACAAACTCAACGTGACACTGGCGCGGTTGATGAATCCCTATCCGCAGTACGACGTGCGCATGGAGGAGGTGCACCACGTGCACAAACTCGACGCTCCCTCGGGCACGGCCATCACACTGGCGGAACACCTGGCGGAACACCTGGACCGCAAGCGGGGATGGGCACGCGGCACCCTGCTGAAGCCCGACGGCACAACGGAGGGGCAGACGGCAGTGCCGGACGACACAATCGCAATCGACAGCATCAGGCGCGGCGAAGTGCCGGGCATACACACCATACGCTACAACAGCCAATACGATGAAATAAGCATTACCCACGACGCCCACAACCGCGGCGGCTTCGCCCTCGGAGCCGTGCTGGCGGCCGAGTTCACACGTACCCACAAGGGACTGCTGACCATGGACGACATGATGGGCACTTAAAAATAAAAAAGTAAAATTATGAATAACGATAATAACAACAAAGAGAAAAAGGCTCAGGCCGGTTGGGTGAAATGGGCCAAGTTCGGTTTCTGGACATTACTGCTCCTGCTCTTCCTGGCATGGAACGGCAGCTGGTGGGGACTCATCGTGGTGCCCTTCATCTACGACGCGTATATCACAAAGAAGATACCCTGGACGTGGTGGCGCAAAAGCAAGAACAAGACGGTGCGCAGCGTGATGAGCTGGGTGGACGCCATCGTGTTCGCCCTGGTGGCCGTTTACTTCGTGAACCTCTACCTGTTCCAGAACTACGTCATTCCGTCCTCGTCGCTTGAGAAAAGCTTGCTCACAGGCGACTACCTCTTCGTAAGCAAACTGAGCTACGGCCCGCGCAAGGCCATGACGCCGATCCACATGCCGCTGACAGCACACACCATCCCCGGACTGAACGTCAAATCGTTCATCAAGTCGCCGCAATGGGCCTACCAGCGTGTGAAAGGTCTGGGAAAAGTGAAGCAAGGCGACATCGTGGTGTTCAACTATCCTTCGGGCGACACGGTAGCCCTCAACGTGCAGGACCGCGACTTCTACACCCTGTGCTACGAAATCGGGCAAGAACTCTACCCCGTCAACCGCAAAGGACTGTCCCTGTCGGACCAGCGCAAAGCCTTTGCCGCCCAATACCAGGCCGGACGACGCTACATCGAGGACAACGCGAGCCAGTTCGGCGACATTGCGGCACGACCGGTCGATATGCGTGAACACTATGTGAAGCGCTGCGTAGGCATGCCCGGCCAATGGCTGCAAATCAAGGACGGTGTGGTCTACACCGACGGCCAGGCTGAAGAACGGCCCGAAAACGTGCAGTATAACTACGCCGTGAACCTACGCTACCCCATCCCCGACGATTTTTGCCGCGAGTATGGCATTACAGTGGAGGACCGCGAATACGGCAACACGCTCGAGAACGGCACCATCATGCTCAGCATGCCCCTCACCGACCGTGTGAAGCAAGCCCTTGAAGCCTGCAAAGCCCGTCAGGGCTTTGTCATCTCCGTGACACCTTACCCTGCCGCTTCGGGCATCGACCTCTACCCGCACAACAAGGAAACGGGCTGGACGGCCAACGACTACGGCCCCATATGGATTCCCCGACGCGGCACGGCGCTCCACCTGACGCTCGACAATCTGCCCCTCTACGAACGCGCCATCAGCGTCTACGAGGGCAACGACCTGCAGGTGCGCGACGGAAAGATCTATGTCAACGGCAAACTGACCGACTACTACACTTTTCAATTGGACTACTACTGGATGATGGGCGACAACCGCGACCGCTCGGCCGACTCGCGCTTCTGGGGTTTCGTGCCCGAGGACCATGTGGTGGGCAAGCCTATTCTCGTGTGGCTTTCGCTCGACAAAGACTACGGTTGGACCGACGGCAAAGTGCGCTGGAACCGCATCTTCCGTTTGGTGGACAATCTGAAAAAATAAACGTGTTCCCCTTTTGAAGAACTGGCTTAAAATAGTCATTGCTCTGCTTTCCATGGGCCTGCTGGCCTGGTTGGTATGGACGTTCGTGGCGTTCCAGGTGGTCATCACCGGCAACGACAAGGAGCCCGAATTGCGCCGTGGCGACCATGTGCTTGTAGGCCGTTGGAGCTATGGCCTGCGGTGGCCGTTCGAGCGTCTGTTCGGGTACCACCGCAGCGGCGCACGACGCCCGGCGACCGGCGACTTCATGCTGTTCAACGACCCGTCCGATTCCACCACATCCGTCATCAGCGGCCGTGCGCTCTGCGTGGGCCAGTGCATGGCGTTGCCGGGCGACACCGTGTGGCTGGAATGGCACAGTCCCGACGACCCGTCAGCCGTCAACCCCCGCCGCTATCCTTTCGTGGTACCCGGCAAGGGACAGCGCGTGAACGTACAGCCGTGGAACGCGGCTTTGCTGGCCAACACGCTGCGTGTCCACGAGGGCAGGGACTACTTCTGGGATGGCCGCCACCTGCGCACCAAAGCGGGCGAAAAAGTCGTTCAACTGGCTTTCCGTCAGGATTATGTCTGGGCCGAAGCCCGCGGGATGAGCGGCGTTTACGACTCACGGGTTTACGGCTTCGTTCCGTTGTCCCACCTCATCGGCCGACTGATTTGCATCACCTATGGTTCACCCTTCAGCAGCGACCGCGTGCTGATACCTGTAGAACCGTTTGAACAATAAATCATATAACTCCGACGACATCTGCAACTGATTTCAACAGGTGTCCACTATGGGAAATTAGAAACGGCGTTTCAAAATTTTGAGACGCCGTTTCTGCGGCCCGAAGTCCGACCTTTGTGCACCCCCGGAGCTATAAAAACAACGGCACTCCCCGCCGTCGGTGGGGAGTGCCGCATCGGGAATTGCAAACACCTGAAATTATTACTTTTTGAAGCGGCTGGCAATCCAGAGGATGACCACGGCACCGATGATGGCCGTGCCGAGCTGACCGATGAGGCCGCCCCATTCAATGTTGAGGAGTTTGAAGAGCCAACCGCCCACAAGGCCTCCGAAGATACCGAGCAGAAGATTGAACACGCAGCCGAAGCCGCCGCCACGCATCAACTTACCGGCAGCGAAACCGGCGAGGATGCCAATGATAATTGAACCAATGATTCCTTCCATGCGATTTGAGTTTAGGGGTTAGAAGTTTGAATTTAGGGGTTTTATTCTATCATTCGTTACCAACAATTTTTTGATAAATGGCCCGTGTGAGGGCAATGTCATAGTCGGCGCTGTGGAGGTCGGCAGCATCCACATCGATGCCCATGCGCGCGGCCACGGTGGCGAGTTTGAAGTTCTCCATGGCTGGGCGCTCCTTGAGCAGGTACTGGGTGGCGAGGACCATGACGTCAATGCTGTTTGGCCAGAACCAGGAGCCGAAGTATTCGTCGCCGTTCTGGCGGAAGAAACCACGCAGAAACTGGTTGTCGAAGGAGACGTTGTTGTAACCGACAAGGAAGAACTTGTCCTGCCGGTCGTAGCGGTCCACATATTTGGCAAGCATCTCGACAAACTGGTTGTATATTTCCTCCATCGGCGGATAGGCCATGATTTGTTCCTTGGTGACACCGGCCACTTCGAGAGCTGCGGGCTCTATCGAGGCAAGCGGATTGGGCCGCACGTGGTAGTCGAACGTTTCTTTCGTTTCACCGTCAACGACAATCTCCCCGCTGATCTGGTGTATGCCGTGGCGCGCGGGGTTGGTGCCGGTTGTTTCGAGGTCGTAGAAGAAGAGTTTCATGTCTTTACAGGGTTATATACCTAATTTCTCTGATATTTCGAGCATACGGTCGATGGGGCGCACGGCCTTGCGTGCCACGGCGGCAGGCACTTTCACTTCGGGCCACTCGTAGCGCAGGGTGTTGTAGAGCTTCTCCAGCGTGTTGAGCCGCATGTAAGCACATTCGTTACACATGCAGGTCTTGTCGTTCGACTCGGGATCTACGGGCGGCACGGGGTAGAAACACTTCGCAGGGCTGAGGCGCTCCATCTCGAAGAGGATGCCGCTTTCGGTGGCCACGATGAATTCCTCACAGTCACTCTCGTGGGTGAAGCGGAGCAGGGCGGCGGTGCTGCCGACAACATCGGCGAGTTTCACCACGGGGCCCTTGCATTCGGGATGGGCGAGCACTTTGGCCTGCGGGTGCTGCCGCTTGAGCTCCATGATTTTTTCCACGGAGAAACGCTCGTGGACGTGGCAGGCACCGTTCCAAAGCACCATGCAGCGGCCGGTAAGCTGATTGATATACTCACCGAGGTTGCGGTCGGGGCCGAAGATGATTTTCTCGTCCTTTGGCAGACTCTCCACGATTTGTCGGGCATTGGAAGAGGTGACCACCACATCGGTGACAGCCTTGACGGCTGCCGAGGTGTTGACGTAAGAGATGACCGTGTGGTCGGGGCGCGCTTTGCAGAAGGCGGCGAACTCGTCGGCGGGACAACTCTCGGCGAGAGAGCACGAGGCGTTGAGGTCGGGGATGAGTACTTTCTTCTGCGGGCAGAGCACCTTGTTGGTCTCGCCCATGAAGTGAACGCCGCACATGACGATGATGTCGGCATCGGTCTGTGCCGCCTTGCGGGCCAAAGCCAGACTGTCGCCGATGAAGTCGGCCACTTCCTGCAGCGGTTTGTCTGTGTAGTAGTGAGCCAGGATGACCGCGTTCTTCTCGCGGGCCATGCGGCGTATTTCTGCTTTCAGGTCAATGCCTGCAGGCACGGGTTCGTCCACGTAGCCCTTTTCTTTCCATTTGGTCTTTACCATGAGGGTGTATCTTCTGTTAATAGCACATCGCGGCTGATGACGGTGTTCATGTTCCGACCGCTGCCATAGGCCAGGATGAGCGTGAAACGTGAGTTCTTGAGTAATGTGATGTCGTGACGTTTCCACGGGTAGTTGACAAGGGCATTATAGAGTTCCTCAAATAACTCGGTGGCATCTTCCCTTGAGGCACGGAAAACGTCGTCAATCGTTGCCTTTTTATAGCCGTTGCGGTCGTAGGGATGGTTGTACTGGTCCAGTAATTCTTTGATGCGGTTGAGCGCCAAAATATTGTTGGACAAACTTGAGGACTGGTTGGCCATCACGAAGTGATAGTACATCTCGGGGAACGTGATGTGCTGCCGGTTGATGACGATGTTACCTTCGGGCCTGTTGCTGACAAGGAGCAGCGTGATGAAAATGGATGTCTCGGCCGAGATGTCAATCTCAGTGTCAGCCCAGTTGAAGAGAAGGATCTCGTTGCAGACTTTGCGCCACAAGGCGGTGGCTTCCTCCTGACTGGCATCGATGTAGCCGTCCTTTGTCCGGTATTTGTCCAACATGGCTTCAATGGCTTCGGAGAGCCGCGCGTTGTTTTCGTAGTTATATGTAGGTGATGTAACCTGGAGGAGGTAGCGGTTCACAGGCACCTCATCCTTGTCATTGCTACACGCACCGAGGGTCATAGCCACGAACACGACTATGGCCAGGCTACAATGGTGGAGAAGTCGTCTTGTTCTCATGGTTGTTTCTTTTTATTATTTATCGTTCATAATGGTATTTTTATACTTGTAGAAGAGCCGCTTTGCCACCCACATGTCGTTGCGAGGCTCGGCAGGATAGTCTCCCAGGCAGTCTTTCCACCAGCGCTCCTCGAAGCGCGTCACAGCCATCTCATACTCATGGAATGCATCCTCATCGAAGTCGCGTCCGGCCAGGAAGGCCTTGTCCACGGCGGCGAAGAAGAGGCGGTAGCGCTGGCCGTAGAAGTCACTTGTCAGACCGTTGAGCGTGCGGCTGGCGTAGTCGTTGAGCAGGGCGTGCTTCTCGCCCCATGTGGTGATGAGGTTGCGGGCGTTGCGTTCGTAGTAGGTCTTTTCCTCGTCGTTGACGCCTTTCTTGCGGGCATCGGCAATCCATTTGCCGACAAGGAAGAACTGTTCCGTACCCACCAGGCGGTCCACGTCGTCGATGAGTTCCATCATCTGCTTTTCGCGGCGTTTCATGGTCTTGTAATCCTTGTCCATGTAGGCTTTTTCATAAGCTTTGAAGACCGTCTGCGAGTAGTCGCTCAGTACTTGGCGCACCAAATTTACCATGTCATAGTGGTGCGTGATGATTGGTTTACGCTTTTCACCCATCAAAGGAACGTTCAGCAGCAGTTCGGTGGCTTGGATGAGGTCTTCCTTCTTATAACTTATCCACGGCGAAGCGTAGTAAGTCTTAGGATTGCCGAACGTGGGCCGGATGTTGATTTGCGGGCAGTTGCCCGGGCCGGCATTGCCGGTGTACACTTTGTTCAACAGTATCTTCCAAGCCTTGCGTGCACTGTCGTTCACATGTCCCAAACGTTCGTCGGCCAGATGCTCGGCCCAGGCGTCGATGTTCTTGTGTGTGTCGAAGTCCCACGCTTTCTCGAAGACATATTCGTACATATAGGGGTTGCAGTCGAATCCCTCCAGGGTCGAGCCGATGCCGCGAAATCCCTTGCCGCCTTCCTTGAAAGTATTTTCGATGCGTTCATTCACGCGTTTGATGTTACCCTTCAACATAGTGTTGCCGCCGAAGTTACCCAGATAGCACCAGATGTAGGGCACGCCGTAGTACTTGTCAGTGCGGCGCCACACCTCCTCGGCCTCGCAGTAGTAGTCGAGCAATATAGAGCGATCCTTGGGATAAGCGGTGATGTAAGCCTTCACGCGGTCGTTGGTCCAGTCGTCGCGTTCGTTGAAGAAGAGCCACGTCATCTGCAGCCACACGGCCTTGGGGTCCACCTTCTGCAATGTGCCGTACACTTGCTTGGCCACGCGGCGCAGGTAAGCCGGTTCATAGGAGGGCGGCTCCAGTTCGTTGAACAAATCAATGCCATAGATATGGTCCGTACCGTAGAGGGCGCGTTCCTGGTCGAGGAATTCCTTCTGCACCGTCACGAAGAGCGGGTCCATGGGGTCAAGGAACGAGCAGGCGTATTTCGATTCGTAACCGGCCCACGGCTCCAGTTTCGTTATCTTCGCATTGGGATATATCTTCTTCAGTTCCTGCGGCACGTGTCCGGCAAAGGCCGGCAGCACGGGTTTCATGTTCAGTTCCCGCTCGCGGGCCACGATTTGCTTCTGCAGTGCCTCCTGGTCGTTGAGCCACGACATGGGCAGGTCGCCTTGCCAGTAGTCGATGTTCAGCATGCGGTGCCAGGGCAGGTGGGCCGGGCCGGTGAAGTAATGGCGCACCTCCTCGTCCTTAAGTCCGAGTTTCATCCACACCTTGTGCCAGATGCTCTCCTGACCCGTGATGGCCAGCGGCAGGTTCACGCCCTGCAGCGCCATCCAGTCGATGAAGTGCTCCCAGTCACGCCAGCTCCACCACGGCATGGTGTAGCCGAAGGTGCAATAGTTCAAGAAGAAGCGGTCCTTCACGCGGGCCTTGATGGTCACAGGCTGCGGCACTTCGGGCAACACGTCGGGCATGCCCAGGCCGTCGTCAACGAACCACGACACCGTGGTGTTGCAGTAGTATTTCAGGTAATAATTGAAGCCCACGGCCATCGAGTTGGCCGAGTTGCCGCCCACCACCACCTTGCCGTCTCCAGAGGACAGCGTGAAGTAGTCGGCGCCCTTTTGGGGCAACAGCTTACCCGTAATCTGTGTACTCAAATGGGGATAATCGCGCAGCACGCGCTTCACCAGCCCCTGGAACGTACTCACCTCGTCAGCGCTCACGGCGACGGCCAGCAACAGCCCGAAGGCCAAAGACAATATCTTCTTCATAGTCTGTCTGTATTTTCTCTACTTCTGCAAAGGTACAAAGATTTAATGAACAATGACTCATTAATCATTAAAAGTTGAGCGGGAAAAACAATTTCCACCGCGCTCCCGATGTCCGGCCCGAACAAAAAGATTTATTCATCATCAACGATTTATAAGAAATGTGTACCTTTGCACAAAGTTCAGTTTAGCATGATGAGAAAATATTTAGTTGCATTACCCATGGCGCTCCTGATGGTTTCGGGCGCGTGGGCACAGGGATTGAAGGACGCCTACAAGGACTATTTCCGCATGGGAGTGGCCCTCAGCGGAAGAAACATGACCCCGGAACAGGAAGACATTATCACGCGCGAGTTCAACAGTGTCACCTGCGAGAACGCCATGAAGCCCGGCTCCCTACAGCCGGCGGAGGGCCGGTGGAACTGGAGAGAAGCCGACCGCATCGCCAACTTCTGCAGGGAGCACGGCATCAAGATGCGCGGCCACTGCCTGGTATGGCACAATCAGTTCGCCGACTGGATGTTCTACGACGCACAGGGAAAACCGGTCGACAAGAAACTTTTCTACAAACGTCTCAAAAAGCACATCCGCACCGTGGTAAAACGCTATAAAGACGTCGTCTACTGCTGGGACGTGGTCAACGAAGCCATTGCCGACGGACCGGGTGACACGCCTTTCCGAAAATCGAAACTCTACGAGCTCTGCGCCGACGAGTTCATACTCAAAGCCTTCAAGTTCGCCCGTCAGGCCGACCCCAAGGCGCTCCTTTTCTACAACGACTACAACGAAGTCAATCCCCACAAATGCGAGCGCATCTGCCAGATGATTCTTGACATGAAAAAGCGCGGGGCACCCATCGACGGCATGGGCATGCAGGGGCACTACAACATCCATTACCCTGCCATGAACGAACTGTCCGAAGCCATTGAGAAATACGCCCGGGTCGTGGACCACATTCAGATTACAGAGCTCGATGTCCGGGCCAACATGCAACATGGCGGCGACCTCAACGTGGACAAAAAGGGCGAAGCCATCACGCCCGAGGTAAAATCGAAGTTTGAACAGCAATACGTCAATCTGTTCCGAACCCTGCGGCAGCACAGCGACAAAATCGAAGTCGTCACCTTCTGGAACCTTACCGACCGGGACTCCTGGCTCGGGGCAGACAACTACCCTCTCCTGTTTGACAAGAACCGTCAGCCCAAAGAAGCCTATCACAAAGTCCTGAATTTGGAATAACCCCGACACCAAAAACCCTATTTTTTGACTTTTCCCGTACAGAGGTCCCATATCGGAACTTAAAAGTCGGACTTCGGACCGCAGAAGCGGCGTTTCGGAAATCCGAGACGCCGCTTCTGATTTACTATTTCTAATATCCTATAATATTCAATTCGTTGCAAAACGCTCGGATTTGGGATGAAAAATCTTGACAAAAACATCCGTGCTGACTACCTCCGTATCTTTCTCCCGTTCTGGATATAGATTTCTCTCTTCTTCGGATGCATTACCTTGCGGCCTTGGAGGTCGAACTTCTCATTGTTCATTTTTAATTCTTCATTGTTAATTGAATTTATACCTGTCACATCCTCTATTTTGTCATCCCATTGGTAAATAATCTGATTGTCTTCTTCACAAGAAATCACAAGTGATTCCGTCCAATAATAATCATAGACAGAAAAAATAGCACAACTACCTGTTACAACACCAAGTCTTTCATAAAAACTTTGTGGTGGACTATAGATTCTTTGACCGTAAGAACGACGTTCGGCATTATAATAATAAATGGTATAATCTCGGATTTTCATAAGTTTCTTTTCATGTATTACCATTCCTTGACCACCCCATCCCGTTTCAATTAGTTCTTCGTTCGGTGCATTAAAATCAAAAGCCAATACAGGGTAAGAGGCCTCATTAAACACCCGGGTGACTATAAGATTATTTGATGAAATCACCTCTCTCAATGCTGTGAAATAAGTAAATTCTTTGTTTTCAGTAGACGTATAAACCTTCTTATACCACAGACCGTTTATCAATGTATCTCCCATGATTTTAATTGTACGCGTAACAACGGGTCCACTTTCAGAAATATAACCCAATTTCCAAACTTTCCCTTCTTTTACAAACGATTTGTAGGAATAGCTATCTGCGTACAGACTGATACTGTTAAATATAACAATACCTAAAACAGCAAATTTTAAAAAGGCTCTATCCATAACAAATACTCATTATTCAATATCTATAGAGAATTCTGCCCCAAGTGGCACTTCAAAACTATTCTTTAACTCTATTTCCTTTTTTGCCTTTAGAGTTAACGAATTTCCAGATATTATCACGACTTTTCCTTGAGGTTTATTCTCTGTCACATTTCTACCGATATAAATATAATCATAATTAGTGGTGTATTCTGTATCTTGATTAATTGTGTCATTTTGAATATATTTGGAACGGAAGATTTTTATGTGAACAGGGATGTAATCTTGTTTTGTAAGTACAAATTCTACACTATCTGTGTTTGTTGTTGAAATACGAAAATCATTACCTACTGGTTTGTATAATTTATTTGTAGTAATTATATGCAATTACGTTCCAGATATTCCTGGAGAAATTGAAAAATAGTCAGAATCGGCTTCCATAATACACGTTATATTATCAAACGTTTTTGGAGCGTGAATATAAATCGGCATTTCTGGATCACCAAGAGTATTTATTGAAAACAAAAGTTTCTTATCGATATTATTCTGATAATTCAATTTTTGTTTTGCATAGTCTACCATTTTTCCTAAATTTTTATTTTTTGACGTGTATGGAGAAAAAACAGATTCAACAAAATCTTTGAGGAAAGCATTTGAATGCACAAACGAACTTTGAATGTTATTATTAGGATTAGCTGGATATCCTTCTCTAGATGAACCTATATAACCAATAATACCACTATTTATATTACGCATTAGACTTTCACTAAGAGAAGGCCCTTTTTCCTCAATTCTGTCAAATGCATTTGTATGACAAGCTGATGTTACTATTATTTTAGGAAAAATCGTAGAAAGGTTTTTTGCACATGTAGTATCAAGTATTGGCTTTTGAGAATATGTCAACCATTCGACTTCTGTACCATGAGACATTTCCGATATGAAAGAATAATTACTTTGCATTAAATTTGCAACGTGTACTCTTGCTAAAGAATCATTAATGAGAAGATTGAAACTATTTGTGTTGCTATAGTAATAGTCATAAGTGCCATTCCATATAGGATGAAGCACATTATCTGAAATGTAACTTAACAAGGAAGAGTCATCATCTTCCTCAAATGTTCTCTGTCCAAGAAATAATATTTTATCCCCCCATTCATTAGTTCTCTGAGGGTTAGACTCATAATTAATTATCTTTTTACAGAACGAATTTACTTGTATATTGTTTTTTACAGAAGCACGTGAAACCCATAAATCATTATAATAAGGATAATGTCCTTCTATATAAAGTTCTTGATAATCATGTAACCAATTACCATTATTGTTAATACATGCATAGTACATATCACATGGCAAACAATGAACAGAAGTATAATTCCATGGGTCTGCAGCAGAATAATAGACGGGAACAATATCTACATCCCCACCAAGAAGCACATAAAAATCAATGTCATTTTGGTTAATCGTATTATTATACCAATTACTCAAATAAGCTTTTATTCTTTCAACAGGTGACAAAGAAGGATAAAGTGTTTGAATAGTTTCTGTTGTCACTATGTCAGCATCCAATCCTTTTGTTTCTTTCCATTTTCTTAATGGTTCAAACGCATTCCTTAGACTATCACAAGTAATAATTAAGTATTTATCTTTCGGTATAGAACCATCTATATTCGGAGTCGGTAAAGAAGTGGGTACAGATGCATACCATAATTGTAAACTGTCAGTATTCCATATTTTATTCTCAACAAAACCGCGCTCGTTAGCTCCACGTTTTGAAGGGGTGGGCGATTGTATTTCGGCATCTTCCAATTGAATGTATAACGTATAATTTGCTATCATGAGATCATGGTCAATAGCATTGTAACGTATGGATTTCACTTTAAATGTAACCATACGATATCCAGGTAAAGACGTCGTCTGTACAAATTCAATACTTGAGGGATATATTTGAGAAGGATACCATTGATTCTGTAAAGGGAATGGAGGGAGAGCACTATATGAACGTGGCTCACTTCCATTTATGAGTATTACACCAGGTAGAAAAGGGTTGTCTCCTTTAGTACACGTAAAACCGGCATAAGAGGCATCACGGGGAAGTAAAAGAGTGACATATATTACAGGTAATTCAGGAAGTGTAGGGTCGTATTCGGAATAAAGACTGTATTTTGTAGAAGTAATTATAGAAGTATCACCATTAATCGTTTGGACAGTAAAATCTGACGGACTAAAACTGAGCGTATATGTCATCGTTCGGGTCGTCGCCCCAACTGGCATCTCTGCGAATAGGCACAGGAGCCCTAGTGTGATTGTTGTCTTTATGGATTTCATATTTTCTTTTTATTGTACGTTGCAAAGATAACTATTCTTTTTCAGAACGGATGCACTCAAAAGGGTATATTTTATAAGAAAAGAAGGTATCATGCCGTTAGGCATGTGATAGGTGTAGCCCACTATGCAGCCGTGCCATAGGTACGGCAAATGGTGGGTAAAAGAGTCTGTCCCACCCGCCATGCGTGCCTTTAGGTACGCGACAGCAGATGGGGTCGTCTACCTAAAGGCAGACTTTTGGGGAGGAGATGCCTTGACCCAGCCATTTCGGAACTGCGTTCCTGTATGGCTGGCTACCCCTATCCCGTCCCTAAAG
>CAMZHB010000017.1 GCA_947306605.1 uncultured Prevotellaceae bacterium
CGCACCTGCCACTATCCCGACGACCCGCGCTGGTATGACCTCTGCGACGAATACGGCATCTATGTGACGGCGGAGACCAACATCGAAAGCCACGGCATGGGTTACGGCGAACACACGTTGGCCAAGGACCCGCAGTTTGCCACCGAACACGTGGAGCGCCAGAAACACAATGTGCTGGTCAACCGCAACCATCCCTCCGTCATCGTGTGGAGCCTAGGCAACGAGGCCGGTTACGGTCCCAACTTCGAAAAAGCTTACGACTGGATCAAATCGGTCGACGCCATGCGTCCCGTGCAGTATGAACGGGCCGGTGAGAACGGCAAGACCGACATCTTCTGCCCGATGTACGGACCGCCCGATTGGTGCGAGAAATACACGAAGTCAGGCAATCCCCGTCCGCTCATCCAGTGCGAATACGCCCATGCCATGGGAAACAGCGTGGGTAATTTCAAGGAATACTGGGACCTCATCCGCAAGACGCCCAATTATCAGGGCGGTTACATCTGGGACTTCATCGACCAGGGCCTGCGAGACGTGAACAAGGACGGCAAGCCGATTTATACTTACGGCGGCGACTACGGACGTTACCCGGCCAGCGACAACAACTTCAACTGCAACGGCCTCATCAATCCCGACCGCCAGCTCAATCCCCACGCTTACGAGGTGGCTTACTATTATCAGAACATATGGACCTCGCCGGTCAATCTGAACGTGGGCACCATTCGTGTCTATAACGAGAACTTCTTCCGCGCCCTGGACTATGTGGCGCTGGAGTGGGAGGTCCTGGCCGACGGCAAACGCATCCTGAACGGTCAGGTCGACAAAGTCATTGCTCTGCCCCAGACGACAACGACGATGACCATTGGCTACGAACTGCCGAAGGACGCCAAGGGCGAACTCTTGCTCAACGTCTATTATGTTTTGAAGCGTGACGAACCTTTGATGAAGAAAGGCGACCGCGTGGCTTACCAGCAGTTCGTCATCCGTCCTTACGACTTTACCTCGACGCCAACGGCCGCCAAGGCAGAGAATTTCAAGGTGGAAAGTGCCCGCGACTGGCTCACGCTGCAAGCCGGAAACACCAGCGTGACCTTCGGCAAGCGCTCCGGTTGGGTGGAATATCTCGACGTCAACGGCCGCCCCATGCTGGAGAAAGGCTATTCGCTGCGTCCGCAGTTCTGGCGCGCCCCCACCGACAACGACATGGGCGCACGCATGCACCAGCAGTTGCGTGCCTGGCTCAACCCGCGCATGGACAAGAAGAACTTCAATTACGAATTTAAGGACGGAGCCTACGTGGTGACAGCCGTTTACGACATGCCGACCGTCGAGGCCAAACTGACCATGACCTATACGCTGAGCGGTGAAGGCGAACTGACCGTGAACGAAAAGATGGAGGTGAACCCCGAGGCCAAGAACAAACCGCAGATGTTCTGCTACGGCATGCAGCTGGTAATGCCCGAGCGCTTCGGCACGCTCGAATACTACGGCCGCGGTCCGTGGGAGAACTATATCGACCGCAAGGACGCTTCCCTCCTGGGACGCTACAAGAGCTCCGCCCGTGCCGAGTATTGGGGCTACATCCGTCCGCAGGAGAGCGGCAACCACACCGACGTGCGTTGGTGGAGCCTCTACGACAACAAGTCGGGAGCCGGCTTGAATTTCCGCGGTGCGGAACCCATGGAGTGCAGCGCGCTCAACTACTTGCCCGAAGACCTCGACGACGGTTGGGACAAGCACCAGCGCCACTCGGGCGACCTCACCCCGCGGCCCTTCACCGTGGTGCGCCTCTGCAGCCGCCAGATGGGCCTGGGCGGCGTGCACAGCTGGGGCACGTGGCCACTCAACGCCTATCAGATGCCATACGAAAACCGCGAATTCACCTTCGTGATTTATCCGCGGGCAAAATAGCAGGCCTGTTGTCGTCGGTCTGTCAATAGCGACCGTCCCCAGAGACACCGGAGTCTTTGGGGACGGTCCTTTTATAGACACTTCACCGTTAAATTTCTTTGATTCCGGCGTCTTGTAATGTAAAAAACCATAATTTCGAGGGTTTAGAGTATAAAAAAATAAAACAAAAGGATTCTGGAAACTGCCTCCCCTCCCCAAAATGCGGTGAAAGGTGTTCCGTATGAAAACTAAGCGGCGTTTCTAACTTTTGAAACGCCGCTTCTGATTTTTGAAGCGCCGCTTCGTCGAAACGGGACGGGGCTTGTGCGAACGGAAGGCTGACAGCTGCGCTAAAGCCGTGTTTTGCCGAAAATCCCGGCATGTGATTCTAGCGGGTTTGCAATGGGACGGCCGTTTGGGGCTTCCTGAGCCAATTTTGGACAAACGGGCGAAAAACAGGCCCCGTTTTACATGGAGTTTAATGACAAACTCACGAAAAAATGGCTTTTTGGTGAGCCAAAAGGTATAAGAAATGTTAATCGTGTAGATTTTTCTGCTCCCAACGTATATTTATATAGGTAAGTTTTCTTAATTTTGTGACCTATATAGTAAAGACTCGAAAAGGCAGAAATGTCGAAAAACTAAAACAAAAAATAAAATAAAATTTAAACTTTAATGTGTATGAAAGACCGTTTTTTCAGACTGCGCAGGCTGCTCACAGGAGCAATGTCCCTGCTGTTGATTGGCGGAATGATGTACTCTTGTTCAGATGATTATGACTTGCCTGACAAGTCTCCGAGTTGGCTCGGTTCGAGCATTCTCGGCTATCTGCAAGACAAGGGAAACTACACCAACACCGTCAAACTGATTCAGGATTTGAAGCTGGACACGATGCTGGCACGAACAGGTAGTAAGACCCTGTTTGTGGCAGACGATGCCGCTTACGATCGCTTCTATGCCAACAATGGTTGGGGCGTGAAGTCATATTCCGACTTGACGCTGTCACAAAAGAAGATGTTGTTCTACGGCAGCATGCTCGACAACGCTTATCTGCTCGAGATGATGTCGAGCACGTCGTCTTCGGTGATGAATTCCGATGGCAAGTACTTGGACAAGAACATGTGCTTGCGTCAGCCGACCTCGCTGACTGCCACCGACACCATCGGCTTCTATGCATGGGATGACCCCGCTATTCCCCGCACCTACAATTTAGGTCTGAAGAACGATGGCGGCAAACCCGACGAAGACTACTGGGAACGTTTCCGCACCCAGGAGAAGGGCGGTATCCGTATGGCCACCGATGCCACCGTGCCTCTGATGATTCACTGGATCGCCGGTCAGATGGGTGAGCAGAAGATCACCGACAAGGACTTCGCCACCATCATGGGCCGTACCCGTGAACCGAACGATGTGTACATCTTCGGCAGTAAGGTGTTGGAACAGGACATCACCTGCCAGAACGGTTACATCGACGTGCTGGACAACGTGTTCACCACACCGTACAACATGGCTGAGCAAATCCGCATCTGCGGACACACCAACCTGTTCAGCCACATGCTCGACCGTTTCAGCGCGCCTTACTACAACGCCTCCCTGACACGTGCCTACAGACAACTGGTTCCCGGAGTGGACTCCGTGTTTGAAAAGCGTTACCTCTCCGACCGCTCACAGGGCGACGGCGGCTTGACCAAAGCTCCCGATAAACACGGTGGCATGGGCAAGGACGTCGGTTTCTCCGTATTGCCTTACGACCCGGGATGGAATACCTATTATAATACAGGCCACGGCGTGCAGGTGGACATGGCTGCCATGTTCATTCCTTCCGACGAAGCCCTCTACAGATACTTCATCGATGAAGACGGCGGCGGACGCTTCCTGATGGACGCTTTCGCTACCGAAAAGCCTGTAACCAAGGAAAACCTGATGCGCAATGTCGACCAGATTCCTCTGAGCATCATTCAGCCGATGATTAAGAACTTCATGAAGCCTTCGTTCATAGAGTCCGTACCGAGCAAGTACATCTCCATCATGAACGATGCCCGCGACCCGATGTTCTCGAACTGTATGACGGACGACGAGTTTATTGCAAAGATTGACACCTGCCTCATCGCTTGTAACGGTGTCGTATATATAATGAATGAAGTGTACTCACCGGCCGACTACGCTTGCGTTGCCGCTCCCGCTCTGGTGGGTGACAGCTTCCACATCTTCAACTGGGCCATCCGTATCGACAACGAAGGTAAGTACATCTCCGACCCCAACGCCGACGTAAACTACCGTCCGTGTCAGTACATGCAGACCTACCTGCAGGCCATGAGTTCCAACTTCGCCCTCTTCCTGCCGACCGACCGCGCTCTGAAGAAATACTTCGACCCGCTGTCAGCCACAGTGCTTGAGTTCAGCTTCGACGGCTCACAGTCAAAGATCAACCAGATTTCGGCCATCGGTTACGACTACGACCCCGTTACCGGTGAAATTGCCACCGAGCCTCAGGACAAGGGACGTAAGAAGGGTAAGGAAATCGTTGCCAACCGTCTGAAGGACATGTTGAACGACCACGTTTATGTAGACCCGGAAGAAAGCAAGATTGGTCTTTACACCGGTAACGAGTACTTCGTAACCAAGGCCGGCGCTCCTATCCGCGTCTTCCATCCCGAATCGGGCATCGGCTTCAAGCTTCAGGGTGCCTATCAGATTGAAAAAGGTGACTATTGCACCGTTCAGGATATCTACGACCAGTCCGAAAAGACCAACGGCTACGGTAATGGTATGACCTACGCCATCGACAAACCCATCCAGTCAACCAACAAATCGGTTTACACCATCATGAACGACAAAGACAACGAAGATTCTCCTTATCGTCAGTTCATGAACCTCTGCCAGGTTGACCTGAGCGTTTTGAGAAATGCCGGTTTCGTGGACGACCTGATTGCCCAGAAGAAGAGCGAAAATGACATTACGAAGGCTTTGATGAAGTATGCCATCTTCACTTCCGACAACTATCCCATCGACCAGAACGTACGTTTCTTCAACACCTACCGTTACACGGTTTACATTCCGACGAATGCCAGCATTGAAGAAGCCATTTCCAAGAACGCTCTTCCCACATGGGACATGATTAATAATTATCTGACAGAACGTATGGAGTATCTGGCCGCCAACGAGCCTTATCTCTCCGAAGAAGAGAAAGTCGCCATCACGACTGAGTATAAGACAAAGGCCCAGGCCATGATTACCTGCTTGCTGAACTTTGTGAAATATCACTTCCAGGATAACTCGGTATTTGCCGACGTACAGCCGCAGGCTGCCCAAGACTATGAGTCAGCTTGCATCGACACGGTAACCAACCGTTACATTACCCTGAAGGTTTGGTCCGACGGCAATCACACCCTGACTGTACAGGACAAGGCCGGCAACGTGCGCAAAGTGATTACTGCTGACGGTCACTACAACATGCTGACCCGCGATATTCAGCAGGACAAGAAAAAGACTTTGATAGAAACCTCCTCTTATGCAGTACTGCATCAGGTGGACGGCGTGCTAAACTTCAAGCCATTGGAAAATGGCAGATATGATTCCGAATGGAGTACGACTGCCAAGGCGAAGAAATTTGTCGCAAGGTATCGTGTTACGAATTAATAAATGAATGCTATGAATAAGATAAAGTATCTTCTGTTGCTTCTCTTGTGCGGTTGCGTCTCATTGACGTATGCACAGAAAAGAATTTCAGGACACGTCTACAGCCCCAAGGACGGTCCGATAATGATGGCCAACGTGCTGGAGATTGACGCCAACAACCGTGTCGTTTCTTCTTCACAGACCGATATGAGCGGTAACTTCTCCATGACAATCAAGAACCCGAACAATACGCTGAAAGTCGCTTTCGTGGGCTACAAGGTTTGGCAGGGTAAGATTGGTACCGCTACAACGTTTAAGATTCAGTTGCTCGACAACACCCGTCAGCTCGGTGAAGTTAAAAAGGTGGGTCACCGCATGGTGAAATCCAGTGGTCTCTCCATTCCCGAACGTGAGGTGTCTGTCGCCACACAGAAATTGGATATGGACGAAATGAAGGGTCTTTCCTTCGAATCGGCCGACCAGGCTCTGCAGGGACAAATCGCCGGTCTTGACATCGTGGCCAACTCCGGTAACCTCGGTTCAGGTATGAGCATGCGTCTGCGTGGTGTAACTACGATTAGTGGTAACCAGGAACCGTTGATTGTTGTCGACGGACACATCCTTGAAAACTATACCACCACCGACGTTGACCTCCAGGACATGGACAACACCGAACAGTTCGCCAACCTGTTGAGCGTAAACGTGGAAGACATCAAGAGTATTGAAGTTAAGAAGGACGCCGGTGCCTGCGCCATGTGGGGTGCCCGTGGTTCTAATGGTGTTATCGAAATCACCACCCGCCGTGGTGCCAAGGGTAAGACCCGCATCTCGGGTAACTACTTCTTCACAGGAAGCTGGCAGCCGGCAGGCATGAAGATGCTCAACGGTGACGGCTACACCATGATGCTGAAAGAAGCCTACTTCAACCCGCGCCAGAGCGACCTCGCCTCCAACATCGTGGAGCTCTCCTACAAGCGCAACCGTACGGCTTACTACGGCAACTTCGACAAGAATACCGACTGGATTGACGCCGTAACGCAGTTCGGCCAGTCCCACAAGTACTATGTCAGCTTGCAGGGTGGTGGTGAACAGGCCCAGTTCCGTATCTCCGGTGGTTACGACCACGAGACCGGTACCATTATCAAGCAGAGTCTCGACCGCTTTAGCACACGTATGACTTTGGACTACACGGTGTCTGACCGCATCAAGTTCGCTTCGAACTTCGCATTGACCTATACGAAGAACAACCGTAACTACACCGACATCTTGGCACGCGCTTACAAGGCCATGCCTAACATGAGTATCACACGTTACGAGTACAATCCCGCAACGGATTCTTATTACGACACGGGTGAATATTATAAGATGTATCCCGCTGCTTCCGCTGCCGGTGAAGTTCGCGACGGCTATACCTCTTATTATTTAAGTGATATGGTTGACAATGGTAACCCCGTTGCCATAGCCAACCTCTCTTGGAGTAAAGTAGGCCAATACAAGATTGAACCGCAGTTTGAACTGACATACAAACTCCTTGGTAAGGACGAAAGCAAGACACAGCTCGACTATAAGGGTGAAGTTTACATGAACGCCACCTCTTATAATTCCGATGCCTACTATCCCGGTGCACTTTCCTCCTCAACATATAGCACCAGCGGAGGTATCAACCGTGCTGCCAATGAAAACAGCCGCGGTTTGACGTTCACCACGACACACTATCTGACTTTCATTCCTAAGATGCCGAAGAACCACTCTTTCTCGATGTTGGGTAAAGGTGAATTGACTTCTTACAACGGAAACTCCCAAAGCCTGAGTTCCTCCGGTCTGGTCGGTGGCATCACAGACCCGACGGTGGACGGCTATCTGGAAGGTCCCACTACGATTACGAGTACTTCCAAGAGCCACGGCCTGAACTTCTCAACGACGGCTCACTACGCCTTCAAGTCCAAGTACGTGCTCGACTTCTCGTTGCGTGCCGACGGTAGCACCTCCTTCGGTAAGGACAACCGTTGGGGTTACTTCCCCAGTGTTTCCGGCCGTTGGAACATCAGTGATGAAATCTTCTTCCGTCCGTTGAAGAAGGTCATCAACATGTTCTCCTTCGCTCCCGGTTGGGGTGTTACGGGTAACAGCCCGTCGACCAACTCCATCATGTACAACAAGTATGGTGCGTGGGAACATTACGCCGGCATGTCGGCCATCATCCCGAATAACCTGCGACTGACAACGGTACGTTGGGAAAAGACGAAGTCCTGGAACCTTGGTTTCAACCTCAACTTCCTGGAAGACCTCGTTTGCATTAACTTCAACGTGTACGAAAAGCGTACGTCCGACCTGCTGCAGCAGAACGTGAAGATTCCTTCATCGGTTGGTTTCAGCTCTTTGGATTACGAGAACGTGGGTACCCTGAAGAACGATGGTTGGGACTTATACGTATACACTAAGCCTATCATGAAAGTGGGCAAGTTCTCCATGAAGCTGAAATTCAATGCTGCCCAGAACCGCAACCGCGTGACATCCATGGACGCCAGCGTGCTTGCCGGTCTGAATGGAGACTATCAGTATAACAATGAAAAATACCTGAGCCGCGTTCAGGTGGGTAATGCCCTGTACTCCATCTACGGTTTCCGTTACAAAGGTGTTTACCGTTACGACTACGACCACAGCGGTTACTTCGCTGATGAATCGAAGAACACCCTGTATGGTCAGAACACCGCCGCAGCCGCAGCCGCCCGTGGCGAAAATGCCACCACTCCGGTAGCCCGCGACGCCAACGGCAACATCATTTTCGATGCTGAAGGTAATCCTCTCCGTATGTACTTCAACTACGGTGGCACCAACTACCGCTTCGCCGGTGGTGACGCCATTTATGAAGATATCAACCACGACGGTCAAATCAACGAACTCGACATCGTTTACCTCGGCAATTCCAACCCGAAGTTCAACGGTGGTTTCGGCGTTGACCTGATGTACGGCCGCTGGACATTGAAGACCAGTTTCAACATCCGTACTGGTGCCAAGATTGTGAACTTGGCCCGCATGTATGCTGAGGACATGCGTACGAACAACAACCAGAGCCGCGCTGTGAACTGGCGTTGGCGCAAGAACGGTGACATCACCGAAATTCCACGTGCCATGAATACTAACGCCGGCGTTTCCTACAACGCTCTGGCCAGCGACCGCTACGTGGAGCCTTGCGACTTCATCCGTTTGCAGTACATGCAGTTGAGCTACACCTTCGACAACAAGGTGCTCAAGCGCATGGGCCTCGGTCTGAAAGCCCTGTCGTTCGCTTGCTCTGCCAACAACCTGTTCTTCTTCACGAAGTACTCCGGTGTTGACCCCGAACACTCTGCCGCTGGTTACAGCCCTGCTTACGACAAATCGCAGACACCGCGCTCGCGTTCGATTACGTTTAGTTTGAATTTCTCGTTCTAAAGAAAGTTAGTTAGATTATGAAAAAAATAGGAATATTCAATAAGTTCATTCTTCCGGGCTGCTTGGCTCTGGTAGGATTGTTTTCCTCTTGCAGCATGTTCGACGACTATCTGACGGTCTACCCGACCAACCAGATTACCGGAGAACAGTTCTGGGAGGACAAGAATGACTTGACCAGCGTCCTCGCTTCCTGCTATCGCCAGATGGTTTCAAGCAATGTGTCCCAGCGCATGGCAATGTGGGGTGAGGTACGTTCCGACAACTTCATTCTGAATAGTGAAAGTAATGAAGACATCTTGAACATCATGAACGCCAACCTGCTGCCCACGAACAGCTGGTTCGACTGGAGTGGTTTTTATAAAGGTATTGGCTACTGCAACCTGGTGCTCGCAAAGGGCGAGGAAGTGATAGAGAAAGACCCGAGCTTCAATGAAGGCGACTGGAAACCCATAGCCGCCGAATGTAAAGCTCTACGTGCCCTCTATTATTTCTATCTGGTTCGCGCTTTCCGCGACGTTCCTTTCAACGTGACCAGCACCGACACCAGTGAAGGTGTCCGTGAGCCGATGCCCCAGATGCCGTCACAGTATATCCTGACTTATCTGATTAACGATTTGGAAGGATGCAAGGACGATGGTATGACAAACTATGGTAGTTCAACTTATAACCATGGACGCATCACCAAAAAAGCCATCTATGCCCTGTTGGCCGACCTGTATCTCTGGCGTGCCGCCAAGAACTCCTCTGCCGACTCCGTGGCCAAGTATCCCGGCATGGCCGAGAGCGACTATCAAAAGTGCGTTCAATACTGCGACTACCTGATTGACCTCAAAATTCAAGAACTGAAGAAGTCCCACACTTCCTATTGGGGCTCCGACGATCCCGCCAAGACACCGTATCCTATCATTGAGTCCATGTCAAAGCGTTTCACTTCCGGCAGAGACGAAGCCTACAATGAAATCTTCGGTGAAGGCAATTCCGATGAAAGTATCTTTGAACTGCAATTCGACGGTAGTACAAATAGCAACGCGATTGTCCATGACTTCTATGGGTATAACAACGGTTCCTTCGTGATTGGCAGTTTGGCCGCTTCGACAGTAGTTCAGACCGCTGAGAACAAGGCTGACTCGAAAGACCACGTCTACAGCCGTACGGACCTCCGCATGGCAGAGAGCATCCGCTATCAGTATTCCCAAGGTTCTGCTGTTATGGTATATCCTATCTTTAAGTATCTGCCGACAGAAATTCAGGTACGCGATGCCGAGAATATCTGGTCTCAGGATATCGAGAATGTGATTTATTCACCTTCCAATGGACGTTCAGTAGCGAACAGCAACTGGATTATCTACCGTATGTCCGAAATCATGCTTATGCGTGCCGAGGCTACAGCCAGCATGGCTAATCCTGATTCTGTGGAACTGGACAAAGCGTTCGATATGGTTAAGACTGTCTTCGACCGTTCGAATCCTATGATTTCCACGAACGACGATATCAAGAGAACCGACTATGCAACAGCTAAGGACATTCGCGAACTGGTGATGCGTGAGCGTCAACGTGAATTCTATGCTGAGGGCAAGCGTTGGTTCGACCTTGTACGTATAGCATTACGTGAAGGTTCTACGACAGAAATGCTGAATCTGTTGACCAAGAAGTACACTTCCAACGCTTCAGCCATTAAAGCCAAGTTGGCTACATTGAATTCTCTGTACAACCCCGTTTACAAAGAAGAGATGAAAGTCAATCCGGCATTGGTTCAGAACCCGGCTTGGTTAACCGACGAAACAATAGTCAGAAACTAAAAAGAAGCTAAGGTTGTTGGCATGACCCGTAAGAGCTCTGCCGCAATCAAAGAAAAATCATAACCTAAAAAATTCAGATTTATGAAAATGATAAAAAACAAATGGTTCAAAGGAGGTCTGATAGGACTGATTGCCGTTTTTGGTATTGCTTCTTGTTCTGACGACCACTTCGATCTCAACACAACGAATGCTACCGGCACTGTCTGGGAGAATCTGGTGGCAACCCATCAGGTGGATTCGTTTGCAATGATTCTGGAAAAGACCATTGTGGGTAAGAAGCCTTATGGCATACCTGCAACGTTAAGTTATAAGGAGCTCTTGCGGTCGGGTCGCGTTCTTACCGTATGGGCACCGAAAGACGGTACATACAACGCCAAGCAGTGGCTCGATTTGCTTGACCAGGGTGAGAACGAACTGGTGGAAACCCAGTTTGTGCGCAACCACATGGCTAACTTCAACTACACCGGTGCTACTCCAGAGGTAGAACATCTGGTGTTGTATAACTCCAAGTATGCAACCTACGATGTTCCTGAAAACAAGTTTAAGGATGTGGACATTTCTGCTGATCCTCGCTTCAAGAATATCCCTTCGACCAATGGCACGATTCACCTGTTGGAAGGTGCTGCCTCGTTTGAGTACAACCTCCGCGAGTTGATCGACATTAATCCGTCGTTGAGCGACCTGAGCGATTATTTGGAGCAAACAGATACTCTGATGTTCATGCCCGGTCTGTCAATCATTGGTGCCACCGTTGATGGTGAAATCCAGTATGTGGACTCATTTTTCTCCAAGAGAAACAAGATGATGCCTATGGATGTGACCAATGTCATCAATAATGAAGACTCTGTTTGCGGTGCCATCATTCCTTCCAACCCGGCTTTCCAAGAGGCCATTGAGAAGATAGGCAAGCAATATCAGTATCGCGAAGACCGCGTGTACAGATTCTACGATGAGGATACGAAAGTTGTGGTTACCGACACCATTGACACCGACTCTCTGAAAGAATTGTACACCATGCAAGCTATCTTCAAGAACATGTTCTACAGTTTGTACGAGCAGCCCGCTTTCAAGGATGTGGAGAACGCTACTCCCGAAAGTGTGAAGAATTTCTTTGAGACAAGTGACTCTTTGGTTTCCACCAGTTACTATAATCAGGACAAGATTTACCACCAGCACGCTCCCCAGTGTAACGAGCTTACTGAAGGCAAGACCCCTGAAAAGGCAAGTAATGGTTTCGCATTCATCACAGATAACTTCAACTTCAAAGCCAACAAGGCTTGGGAGCATGATATCATCGTTGATGCCACACGTACCAACCTTGTCAATGGTAATGAAACAAAACTTACGGCCCCGAAGATTCCTAAGGGAACATCACGTTTTGTCACGGAAGCCAACCGTAACGATTCTGTAGCAGGTATCCTCTACCAAGACCGTTACCAAGAGTGGACTCCTGCCAACGCTACTTCAAAGTTAGCCGTATCCTACAACCTTCCAAATGTGTTGTCGGGAACGTATGACATCTATGTGGTGCTTGTTCCGGAAAACATGCTCGACAAGACGAACACAAATCCCAAGTACAGTCAATTCCAGGCT
>CAMZHB010000018.1 GCA_947306605.1 uncultured Prevotellaceae bacterium
CAAAACAAAGGCGGCGTCTCAAAATTTTGAGACGCCGCTTCTGCGGTCCGAAGTCCCACCTTTGAGGGCCGGAATCTGACCCCCTCGTTTAGCGCAGTTTCTTGATGACGGGCAGCAGCAGGCTTTCCATCACGGCATAGCCCTTGGCGTTGGGATGCACGCCCGGGTTGTCGTTGGCATAGTCGGGATTCATGCCCGTGCCGTCGGCCGAGAGAAGGGCGCTGAAGTAGTCCACGTAAGGAATCTTGTTAGCCTTGGCATAGGCTTGTACGCGGGCGTTCAGATGACGGATCTTCTGCATGGCGTCGGTGATGGAGCGGTGCCAGCTGAAGCCGGCGGCGGGGAGACAGCTCGTCAGGATGACTTTCATCTTGTGGTAGCGGGCCAGTTCTACCATCGACACCACGTTGCCGAACGTCAGGTCCTCGTTGTATTCGCCAGTGTTCTCGGCCACGTCGTTCGTGCCGTAGTTGATGACCACCACCTTCGGCTGCAGGTTGATGACGTCCTCGCGGAAGCGGAGCAGGAACTGGTAACTGGTCTGACCGCTGATGCCGCGGCCGATGAGGTTGTTGTCCTTAAAGAATTCGGCACGGGCACGGGGCCAGCCGTCGGTGATGGAATTGCCCATCAGCACCACGCGCTTCTCACCCTTGGCGGGAGCGCCGAGTTCCTTGTTTTGCTGCGCATAGCGCTTCCAATTGGCAAACTCGTGTTTCTGGGCGTTCACGCCGTTCACACACACACACAGTAGCAGCAGGACCATGCCTGCCAATTTCAATGCTTTCATACGTTTTTATGTTTTGAATTAATTGTTTCTGCTTACAAAATTACAAAAAGACCGTGGAGTAATGGTTCAAATCTGTCCGCTTTCCACCTGCCGGACGATGCGTTCCATTTCCTTGTCGTCGCCCTCGGGGTCGTAGTGCTTGGTGAGGCTGTTGCCGAAGAGGCCGGCGAACACCTGGTAGAAGGCGGCGCGTGCAGGGCCGAGGAAGGCTTTGACCATTTCGTAGGAGGTTTGGCCGCACTCGCGGTCGATGAGTTTCACGAGGATGCGGCCTTGGGAGCGTGAGAGCTTGCGTGCCAGCGGGCCGTATTGTTCCTTGACGCCCTTTTCGACACGGGCGATGTGGCGTTGGCGGGCTTTCTTGTCGGGCAGTGTCTCAAGGTAGTCGTGGGTTTCGATGAGGGTGGTGCGCACGAGACGGGCCAGGGGGTAGAGGTAGCGCACGTTGCGCACCATGCGGTCGTATTGCTCGCGCTGCTTTTTGTTTTTGAAAACGGGCTTGGGGGTGCAGTAGAATTCATGGAGACGCATGCGGGGGATGCTGTCGCCTTGATAGAAAGTGCGGTCGATGGTGACGTATTGGTCCACTTCGAGGGTGTCGCCGGCGACGTATTGGGCACGGAGAGGGGTGCCTGCCCAGCCGAGGCACAACAGAAAAACCCACAGGCAACGCCAGTCGTTTCCCTTCATGGGAAAGCGATGGATGTGGAGCCGACTGTGGATACGCAATGAAGTCATCCGAAAGCGGGGAAGAGTGAATGATGAAGTTTATTTTACGACAACGAATTTGCCGGCCACACCTTCCTTGCCGTTGGCGTCGGAGGCGATGATGTAGTACACTCCGGTGTTGACGCGGCGTCCGCGGAGGTCGCGGAGATTCCAGGTGAAGGTGCCGCCCACGGAGGTGCCTTGTGCGACAAGCTGGCCCGTGGCGGTGGTAATCTTCACGTCACTGTCGTAGACAAGTCCGTCCACGCGGAGCAGTCCCTGGAACTCGGGGCGCACGGGGTTGGGGTAGATGAGGAGATTGCTCTCCTTGAGTTTCTCCTGCGGTTCGGTGGCGTCGGCACGGTAGCCTATGAGTCCGGCAGAGGTGCCTATCATCACTTCGCCCGTCAGCCCGTTGATGTCGATGTCGTAGATGACATTGGAAAGAAGCGGGGAGTTCTCGGTGGTGAAGTGATGGATAGTGGTAATGCCGTCGGCGCTGACGAGGTAAACGCCCTGGTTGGCCGTTCCAAACCACTTGCGGTTGCCTCCGTCGATGGCGATGGTGGTGACGGGCACATCGGCGAGGAGGTAGTCGGCGTAGTTGGTGCCGTCGTGGCGGGGAACCTTAACTTGCGTGAAGGTGGGCGTGTCGTCGAAGAACGACTTCGGGTCGGTCAACACGAATGGTCCGCGTTCGGTGGCTATCCAGATATGTCCGTTCACGTCTTCGGCCACATCATAGACTAAAGAGAATGAATATTCGGTGTTGTCCTGGTTGACAAACTTGTGATGGAATCGCCAACGGTCGTCGCTGCGGGAATTGAGCGTGCCGCCGTAGTCGAAACAAAGCACGCCGGCATTGTGGGAGGCCGTACCGCGGCGGTGGGTGCCCCAGAGCCATCCGCGATGGTCGAAGATGATTTTGTCGAAAGTGGGATAGCCGGCCAGTGAAGCAAAGTAGAAGGACTTCCACTTGCCGTCGGCCATGCGGACACGGAGCACGGTGTCGACTTCGTTGTTGTACATCCACAGGTTGCCCTCATTGTCATAACAGAGTCCTGAGATGCGCACGTAACGGCGATAATTGGGATTGTCGGGAAGGATGGAGCTGAGCGGGCTGTTGTCGCAGTCGTATTGGCGTACAAAATGTCCGTTGATGAATTCGTAGATGCCCATGCCGGCCGACGAAGCGAAGTGATGGCTGGCGTTCAACGGGTCTTGGGCTACGGCCGTGATGTTGCGGTAGGGCTGGCCCGTCTTGATGGCGATGCTGTCTTCCTTGAAGTTGAGCCATTGGCCGTCTTCGTATGTCATGACCGTACCGTCGTAGTTTATGCCTTCGTAGTTGTGGCTGCCGCCGCCGATGAGCAAACGCCATTGTGGTGTATAGGAAACCCAATAGTCAAAGTTACGTATGGGACTGTTTGGCACGATGGCTTGGGTTGCGGCAATGAGGCTGTCGTTACGCAAGGTGTAGGCCTGCAGTCCGGCTTGGCCGCGGCTGGCCCAGTAATAGGTTCCGTCGTAAGACAGATAACTGAAGTCGTTGGGTTGTTCGATGGTTTTCTGCACACCGTCTTCATCGATGAATACAATCTGCGAGGCGTTGCCTGCGATAATTTGGTCGCCGGTGAAGTTAATGTACGAATAGCGGGCTATCTGCACGCGGACCAAACCGTTAAGATTGTCGTTGAGGCGATAGATGCTGGCGTTGTTCCACATGTAGACATAGTCTTTGTAGTTGGTCATCCCCTTGTAGCTTACGTTTTTCACGAGCACTTTCCAATTGGACTTGTCGAGCAGGTTGTCGGCCGTGTTGCCTCCGTAGACGGTGCCGTCGGCGGCGAGGGCCGTAATGGTTTTTCCCGTGGCGGTGCAACCTAAGATGGGTTGGCTGAACTCGTAGAAGTTGCTGATTTCGCGGCGTACCATATTGATGACCATGACTCCGCTGTTGGTGGCGACGTATGCGTTCTTGCCCACCATGGAAACGGCGTTGACAGTTTTGTCTCCCACGTTGCTGTTCTTGTATTCCGGCATGCGGGTAATGCTGTCGTTGGTGCCCAGCACGTCCATGTTGTTGTCGTTGTAGACGAGGAGGAAGGCGTCTTCTTTTTCGTTGTAGACCATGAACTTGATGTTCGTGCCGCTCATTCCTGTGGCTTTCGAGAACGTGTTGACTTTGTCTTCACCGTTGCGATAGGTGAAGATGCTGCCGTTGGCTAAAGCGTAGACACGCCCTGAGGCTGGCACATTATGGGTACAGTTATGATAGGACATATAGGCTGTCCAATCGCGTGCACCGGCACTGGTCAAGACCAATGCCAGAAGGAAAGTGAAGTACGTTCTCATCGGATGGGTCATCTTAGATGGTTTTATTGATGTATTCCAGGAGTTTTTGTACGGCGCGTGCCCGGTGGCTGATGCGGTTTTTGGCTTGTTCGCCCATTTCGGCAAAGGTTTGTCCTGTGTCTTCAGGACTGAACACGGGATCGTAGCCGAAGCCCTGTTCACCACGTGCTTCGGTGGTGATGATACCGTCGACGCGGCCTTCGAACAGATGCTCCTCTCCTTTCTCTATTAACGCAATAACAGTGCGAAATCGTGCGTGACGGTTGGTTTTTTCTTTCATTTCGGCCAAAATTTTCTTCATGTTGGCCTGTGGATTCTGGTCGTCGCCGGCATAACGGGCCGTGTGCACGCCGGGTCCTCCGCCGAGTGCGTCCACTTCCAGGCCGGTGTCGTCGGCGAAGCAGTCGAGGCCGAAGCGGTCGTAGACGTAGTGGGCTTTAATCAGCGCGTTGCCCTCCAGTGTTTCGGCTGTTTCGGGGATGTCGCCCTCGCAGTGCAGGTCGGCCAAACTGAGCACTTCGATGTCGGCGGGCATGATTTCGCGTATTTCACGCAGTTTGTGCACGTTGTTTGTGGCAAAAACCAATTGTCGTTTCATTGTATCGGGAGTTTTGTCGGGTGTTTCTGACTCTGTCACCACTTCGAAGGGGATGTCACCCAGTTCGGCCGCGGTGTCTGAGAAGGAGGAGTGGTAGCTGCCCAGTATTCGGTTGGTGCACGACAGCGACCACAGGTCGACGACGGCGTCTTCCATGCCGCGCAGCGTGTGACGCTCCAGATGCGGCTGACGTGTCAGCAGACGTTCACCGTATGTTTCGCGAAAATATTGGCGTACGTGTTCGTCGTCGGTACACAGGAACACGCTGTCGGCCTCGTCCGTGTCGAGCAGACTGTCTATCTGGTGCCGGAAGGCGCTCAACGGACTGTGGCGTATGGCTTCCACATGGTCGGCGCGGCGCACGTGGACTCCGACGGTTTTTCCGGTGAATCGGGCGGCCACGCTGTCTATCCGTTCCTGCAACGTGGGCAACGGACGGAACGTCTTTCGCAAGTCGTCTGTCGAATACGGGCCCAGCGAGAAGCACGTGTCCATGTAGAGACTGGGGTGTCCGGTGGTGAGTTGCTTCAGGTCGGGATGGAATCCCGGGTCGTAGCAACGCCATTCCTCGGCATACTGCCGTTTGCGCAGCAGCAGGGGCAGGCACAGGTTGCGCTTTGTGGCCGGAGTGTCGCGCCAGGAGCCGTTCTCCACCGTTGCCTGTTCACCGGAAAGGGGCAGGAACAGCTGGTCGAAGCGTGCCCGGCAATCCCACGAGGGGCGCCACACCAGACGCACCGGCACGGACAACGTGCGGGCGGCCACCACGGCCGAGACAACCACACGCATGCGGTTGGCGAGCCCGCTGATGGGGACGACCGTCAGACCTTTGGGATACCGTTGTCTCGATGCCATTGTTTTATCCGTTGTCGTTTTTTGGAAGAAGTCCCGTTTCGAAAAATCGAGACGCCGCTTCAAAATCTCGAGGCGCCGCTTCTGAAGTTTGAAGTCCGACCTTTGCCCCGCGACGTCATTTCCCCTTCATCTTGTCGAATCCGTTGCCGAATACACCGACTACTTTGCTCTGTGCCACAAAGGCCTTGGGGTCGAGTGTGCGGATGACACGGAAGATGAACGGGCTCTCGCGGCGGCGGGCCAAGACCACGAGCACCTTGTGCTGCTGCTTGGTGTACCAGCCTTCGCCGTCGAGCACCGTGACGCCGCGGCCGGTCTTGGCTATCTCGGCGGCTATCTCGTCGTACTTTTCGGAGAAGATGAAGAACTGTACCGACTGGCGCATGCGGTTCATCACGAAGTCGAGCACGGAGATTTCTATGAACAGCGTGCAGTAACCGTAGATGAGCAAACGGACCTCGTGGAACACCAGGAAGCTGGACGAGATGATGAGCAGGTCGGCAATCATGATGCCCTGCCCAATGCTCATGTCGCGGTAGTGGTTGACCACGGCGCCGACGATGTCGGTGCCGCCCGTGCTGCCGTTGCCCAGGAACACGAAGCCCAGTCCGATGCCTTCGATGATGGCACCGATGATGCAGGCCATGAACATGTCGTTTTCACCCAGTACTTGGGGCAACAGGCCGTGCTCGTCGCCGAACCACGCGGGGATGGCCCACAGCACGAAAGTCATGAAGAGGATGCCGTAGATGGTGTTGGCCATGAACTTGAAGCCCAGGATGCGCAGAGCCACAATGAGCAGGATGATGTTGATGCAGAAGTAGGTGACCGTGACGGGAATGCCCCACAAGTAGAAAAAGATGGCGGCCAGACCGGTGGTAGCTCCCGGCGTGATGTGATAGGGCAGCTGGAAGAGCGTGAAACCGATGGCATACATAATGATGCCGACGGACATGAAGCTCAAGTCGTGCACCATATTGCGGAGAGTGGGTTTCATCAAATCCATAGCGTTACTTGATTACGATGTTAATGATACGGTGAGGCACGACGATGACCTTCACCACCTGTTTGCCTTCGAGATACTTCGCGGCGGCCTCGGCTTCCAAGGCGGCCTTTTCGGCATCCTCGCGGCTGATGTCGGTGGGCAGGTCGAGCGTGAAGCGCATCTTGCCGTTGAAGCTGACACTGATGGTCTCGCTGTCTTCTTTCAGGTATTCTTCCTGACACACGGGCCACGGCGCGTCGCAAACGGTCGTCGTGTGTCCCAGATGCTCCCACAGTTCCTCCGCAATGTGCGGGGCAAAGGGCGCCAGCAAGGTCACGAACTGCTCCATCACGCCCTTGTCGGTACACTTCTGCTGCGCTAGTTCGTTGGTGCAAATCATGAAGGCCGAAATGGACGTGTTGTAGGAATACACCTCAATGTCTTCGCTCACCTTCTTGATGAGCTTGTTGATGCTCTTGAGGTTCTCGTGCGTGGCCGTTCCCTCCTGCGGCAGGAAGTTGCCCTGCTTGTCCCAGAAGAGGTTCCAGGCCTTGCGCAGGAAGCGGGCGCAGCCGTCTATGCCGTTGCTGTCCCAAGGTTTGCTCATGTTGATGGGGCCGAGGAACATCTCGTAGAGACGCAACGTGTCGGCACCGTATTTTTCCACGATGCGGTCGGGGTTGACCACGTTAAACATCGATTTCGACATCTTCTCGATGGCCCAGCCGCACACGTATTTGCCTTCTTCGAGGATAAACTCGGCGTCGTTGTACTCCGGCCGCCATGCTTTGAAGGCCTCGAGGTCGAGCACGTCGTTCTGCACCATGTTCACATCCACGTGGATGGGCGTCACCTCGTACTGGTCTTTCAGTCCCAGCGACACGAAGGTGTTGGTGCCCTGCACGCGGTAAACAAAGTTGCTGCGGCCCTGTATCATGCCTTGGTTCACCAATTTCTTGAACGGCTCTTCCTCGCAACTGTAGCCCAAGTCATAGAGGAACTTGTTCCAGAAGCGGGAATAGATGAGGTGGCCCGTGGCGTGCTCCGTGCCGCCGATATAGAGGTCGACGTTGCGCCAGTAGGCATCAATCTCGGGATCCACCAGGGCGTGGTCGTTCTTCGGATCCATGTAGCGCAGATAGTAGGCGCTGGAACCGGCAAAGCCCGGCATGGTGTTCAGTTCGAGGGGAAATACCGTCTGGTTGTCAATCTTGTTGTTCTCCGTAACGCAGCGGTTCACCGTGTCCCAAGCCCAACGTTCGGCGTTGCCCAGAGGCGGTTCGCCCGTTTCGGTGGGCAGGAATTTCTTCACTTCGGGCAATTCCAGCGGCAGACAGTCTTCCGGAATCATGCGGGGAATGCCGTTGTCGTAGTACACGGGGAAGGGTTCGCCCCAGTAGCGCTGGCGGCTGAAGATGGCGTCGCGCAGGCGGTAGTTCACCTTCACGCGGCCCAGGCCTTTCTCAGTCACATATTTCTTGGTGGCGGCAATGGCTTCCTTCACGGTCAGACCGTTCAACGAAAAGTCTTTGCCCTGCGAATTGGTTACGAAGCCTTCCTTGGCATCGAAGCTTTCCTCGCTCACGTCGCAGCCTTCAATCAAGGGGATGATGGGCAGGCCGAATGTCTTGGCAAAGGCGTAGTCGCGGCTGTCATGGGCAGGCACGGCCATGATGGCGCCCGTGCCGTAGCCGGCCAATACGTAGTCGCTCACCCACACCGGAACGGCCTCGTCGGTGAACGGGTTGATGGCATACGAGCCGGTGAAGACGCCCGTCTTGTCGGTGGCTATCTGGCGCTCACGCTCGGTCTTCTTCTTGGTCTGCGTCACATAAGCCTCCACGGCTTCGCGCTGTTCCGGAGTTGTGAGCTGTTCCACTAGTTCGCTTTCGGGGGCCAGCACCATGAAGGTCACGCCGAACATGGTGTCGGCGCGGGTGGTGAATATCGTAAAGGTCACGTCGCTGTCTTTCACTTTGAACTCCACTTCCGTGCCTTCGGAGCGGCCTATCCAGTTGCGCTGGGTTTCCTTGATGGAGTCGGTCCAGTCGATGGTATCCAGTCCGTCGAGCAGGCGCTGGGCGTAAGCTGACACGCGCAGACACCACTGGCGCATTTTCTTCTGCACCACGGGGTAGCCGCCGCGCACGCTCAGGCCTTCCACCACTTCGTCGTTGGCCAGCACCGTGCCCAGTTCGGGACACCAGTTCACCATCGTCTCGCCCAGATAGGCGATGCGGTAGTTCATCAGCACCTGGCTCTGCTCGGCTTCGGTCATGGCGTTCCACTGGGCGGCCGTCAGGTGGAGTTCCTCCGTCTGCGCCACGTCCAATCCTTCGGTGCCGTGTGCTTTCAGGTAATCCGCCAGTTTTTCAATGGGCTGGGCCTTGTGGCTGCCGTTACAGTAGAACGAATTGAACATCTTCTGGAAGGCCCACTGTGTCCAGCGGTAGTACCCGGGGTCGCAAGTGCGCACTTCGCGGCTCCAGTCGAACGAGAAACCGATGTTGTCCAACTGCTCGCGGTAGCGGTTGATGTTCTGTTCCGTGGTGATTGCCGGATGCTGTCCCGTCTGGATGGCATACTGCTCGGCGGGCAGGCCGTAGGCGTCGTAGCCCATCGGGTGCAGCACGTTGAAGCCCTTCATCCGCTTGTAGCGCGCGTAGATGTCGCTGGCAATGTAGCCCAGGGGATGACCCACGTGCAGCCCCGCGCCGCTGGGGTACGGGAACATGTTGAGCACATAATATTTCGGCCGCGTCGGGTCTTCCTTCACCTCATACGTGTGCTGTTCCACCCAGCGCTGGCGCCATTTCCGTTCAATCTCGTTGAATCTGTATTCCATGATTTCTTAGCTGTTTATCCTGTTTACTGGTTATAGCATGCAAAATTACAAATAAATCAGAGCAAAACGGGCATAATGGCCCGCGTTTAATCAAAAAAGTCTCGGATTTCTTGCAAATGGTTTGCAAGAATAAGATTTCGGGGTGCAAAGGTGGGACTTCGGGATGCAGAAGCGGCGTTTCGGAAGTTTGAAACGCCGCTTCTATTTTGCTGTATTTGGCACCCGGTGAAAATCAACGGATTACAAAGCCTTCGGATTTTGGGTGAGAAATCTTGACATATTCACTTACCCGGAGAGGTTTGTTCAAGGACGGTTTTTCATCCGTTTGGCAGACGCCACGGTTTGCGGTAGGCCGGGGCGATGAGGCGGTCGGCCTTGCGGTTGTGGAAGGTATGGTGCTGCGGGTCGTAGGTGAGTGCCTCTCCGGTGCGTGCGGCGATGTTGCCGAGGTGGGCATACTTGGCGCAGAGGGCTCCCTGGCGGATGGTGCAGGCGGTGTCCTGGCGACGCTGGCGCACGCAGTCGATGAAGTTGCCTACATGGTCGAGAATCACATTGTTAGTGACCTTCCACGATTGTTTTTCCATCTTTCTGTCTTCAGGGATGAATTCCATCTTTTCATCGTTCGCAACGAGCGAGCCGTTGGTGCCCTTGAACTCGATGCCCCGGCTCATGCCGAAGGGTCCGCGCTCGATGTTGACGTTGTTCCACTGCATGAGGAATGTGGGGAACTGATAGAAGACGCTGAGGTTGTCGAACGTCTCAGCCCGGTTTCCGGGAATGGTGTGGTTGGCACCCGAGCCCACCACGCGAAGCGGCATGCCGGTGACGTTCATTCCGGAGAGCGCCATATCGAACAGATGCGGGCCCATGTCGGCGATCATCCCGCCGCCATAGTCCCAGAACAGACGCCACGAATCGTGGAAGCGGTTGGCGTTGAACGCCCGCTGGGGGGCCGGACCGAGCCACATATTGTAGTCCACGCCCTGGGGAGCGGGACTGTCGTGCGCGACACCGGTGATGGTGGCAAAATCCATGTTGGTCCACACGTTGACACGGGCAATCGTGCCCAGTTGTCCGCTGCCGACGACGCGTTTCATCTCGTTCCAAATATCGGAACTGCGCATCTGCTGCCCTACCTGGACCACACGGCCGTAGCGTTGCTGGGCGGCCACCATGGCGTCGCACTCGGCCAGGCTGTGGGCCGCGGGACCTTCCACATAGACGTCCTTTCCGGCCGAGCAGGCGTCGGTCATCATCAGGCAATGCCAGTGGTCGGGCGTGGCGATGACGACGGCGTCCACATCCTTGCGGTCGAGGATGCGGCGATAGTCAGTGTAGGTGTCGGGACGGCTGCCCCACAGTTTCTGTGCCTCGTTGGCACGGTTTTCCAATATTTTCTGGTCGATGTCGCAGAGGGCGACGCAGCTGACACCGGCGTGTTTCATAAAAGCGGCCAGGTCAATAAATCCCATGCTCTTGCACCCGATAATTGCCAAACGGAACTGGTCGCTGGGAGCGGCGAAAGAACCGAGGGTTTGCGATTTCAGAACTTGGGGCAAAGCAACGCTGGCAGCAAGTGCCGCGGCTGACCGACGGAGGAAATCTCTTCTTGTAATCATAGCGAGAACCTTTTAACTCTTAAACATTTTCCAAGGTTTGCGATAGGGACGTGCGATGAGACGGTCGGCGGCCTTGTCGTGGAAGGTGCGCCGGAGGGCGTCATAGTGGAGCACGTGTCCGGTGCGTGCGGCGATGTTGCCCATGTGGGCGAATTTGGCGCAGAGAGTGCCGTGGGTAATGGGGCAGGCCAGCTGGTCGATGCGGCGCGAACGGACACAATCCAGGAAGTTGCCCGTGTGAACCACATGCTCACCAGGCGTGGCCATCACTTTCTTCGGCTCTAGGCGTCCGTCAGAGGGCAACACTTCCCACCATTCATAGTTGGTGATCACCGTGCCGTTCTCGCCGATGAATTCGAGCCCGTTGTGAGAGTTGTAGGGGCCTGTGCTTACCGCCGTATTGTTCCATTGGATATTGAAATCGGGCAGTTCGTAGAGGACACTCAACGTATCGAACGTGTCGGCCTTGTTGTCGGGACAGACGAAGTTACCGCCGATGGCCGACACGCTGAGCGGCGTTTCCTTGACGTTCATATTCCACAGGGCCATGTCGAGCAGGTGCGGCCCCATGTCGGTCATCAAACCGCCGCCATAGTCCCAGAAACAGCGCCAAGCGGTGTTGCGGGTGCGGCTGTAGGGACGCAGGGGTGCGGGGCCGAGCCACATGTCGTAGTCGAGAGTTGCGGGGGGCTCGGTGTCGGGCGACACGTTTTTCAGTATCACATAGGTGAAGTTCGCCCACACGTTGACGCGGCCGATGTGCCCCAACTGTCCGCTGGCGATGAATTCGTGGAGCTGCTTCCAGTGTTCGGCGCTGTGCTTCTGCTGTCCCACCTGGACCACACGGTTGTAACGCTGCTGGGCGGCCACCATGGCGTCGCACTCGGCGATGCTGTTGGCGGCGGGCTTCTCCACATACACGTCTTTTCCGGCCGCGCAGGCGTCGGTCATGATGAGGCAGTGCCAGTGGTCGGGCGTGCCGATGATGACGGCATCGATGTCTTTATTGTCCAGCACTTGGCGGTAGTCGCGGTATTGCCGGGGGCGGACACCCCAGTTCTTCTCGGCATCGGCGGTACGCCTGTCGAGGACTTCTTTGTCCACATCGCACAGGGCCACTAGCCGCACGCCGGGGTTCTGAAGCATGGAACTGAGGTCGGCCCAGCCCATGCTGCGGCAACCGATAAGCGCCACGTTTATCGTGTCATTTGCGGTCATAGTCTTAGTATTTGTCAATGAGTTTCTGCAGATACTTGCGTGTACGGACCATGTAGTCAGCCGTGCGGCCGCTCATTTCGTATTCAATGGTGATGGCTCCGGTGTACCCCTGTTGCTTGAGCAGTTTGATGATGGCGGGGAAATCCACGTCGCCCTGGGGAATGGGTTTCTCGCGCCCCAAGCGATAGGGGTTGTCGGCTGAGGGATAGGTGCCGTCCTTGGCATGCATGTCGCGTACCAGGTGTCCGAACTGGCGGATGGCATCGGTGGGATTGGCCTTGCCGTAGAGCAGCAGGTTGGCCGTGTCGCAGTTGAT
>CAMZHB010000019.1 GCA_947306605.1 uncultured Prevotellaceae bacterium
TTCCGTACCGAAGATGGTGTTGTTGGAAGTATAGTGGAAGTAGTCCACGTCGGTGGGAATGGTGAAGTTCTTGGGGATGAACGTGAAGTTGGCATCGGCTGATGAAGCTACGACGTCCACTTCACCGAACAGCTTGGCTTCCTTGATGGCCTTCTTCGACCATGTGCCGGTGTTCAGATAGGCTGCTTTTTTCTCCAGATAGTTATAGGGAACCATGCAGAACTGCAGACTGGCACCTCCGCCGAGGAACAGCACGGAATAGCCTTCAGGAATGTCGAGTAATTCCTTCATCAGGGCTTCCGCCTCGTCGATGACGGGTTGGAAATCCTTCGAACGGTGGCTGATTTCCATCAGCGAGAGTCCAATACCATTGAAATCGAGACATGCCTGGGCAGTCTGTTCAATCACTTCGCGCGGCAGGATAGAGGGTCCTGCATTAAAATTATACTTTTTCATATGTTCAAAAATTTGTACAGTATTACTTGCCTACAAAGATAGGCAAAAACTGCTTTATATCCGGTATAAAAGGCAAATATTTGAGGCAAAATGCAAGAATTTTTTGTCTTTTTATGCGTTCTGCCATATATTGGTGCCATATCAAGCGATTTTTCGTCAGGAGCGTTTGACAATTCAGCAAAAAACACTAATTTTGCACCCGGTTCGGTTCCGTAGCTCAGTTGGATTAGAGCAACGCCCTTCTAAGGCGTGGGTCCAGGGTTCGAATCCCTGCGGAATCACATGACTGAAAAACTCGCAAGAAACCTCAGCCGGTTGCTTGCGAGTATTTTTGTGTTTACATATCAAAAAAGTAGACATTTCCGTAGAAAAACGGTAGTCTGGATTGTCTATAAGAGTGAATGACCCGGAAAATGACTTTGAGATGATTGAGAAGACAACGGTTCACAGGCTTTTCTGTCAGCACTACAGCGAGATGATGCGCCTGGCCAGAACGATGCTGTATGATGACGAAGAAGCCGAGGATGTGGTTCAAGATGTATTCGTACGCCTGATGGAGACGGACATCCTGCCAGCTGAGGGAAAGACACGAGCATATCTGCTGACAGCAGTGCGTAACGGTAGTCTTAACCGCATCAGACAAAAAAGCCTGACAGAGCAGGTAAAACATCTCTACACCATTGAAGCGCAGTGTGACAGTCTGTCGGTCGACGAACAAATGCAGACCATTGAGGCCATCTGTCACTATGCCGAGACACGCCTCCAAGAACCCCACCGCACCATCTTCCGGCTGCGCTATGAGGACGACATGAAATTGAAAGACATTGCGCTGCAGATGGACATGAACCTCAAAACTGTATTCAAAGATCTCAGTCAAGCCATCCAAAGCATTCGAAAGCATTACAGACATTAAAAAGCAAACGTTATGGAAACAAATCCAAACATCATCAGACTGGTGGAGATGCTTGAGCACCCCGAAGTCTACACAGAGCAGGAAATCCATGATATCATCAATCAGAATGACGAGACTCGGGCGGCTTACCGTCTCATGGTAGCCGCCAAACAAGGCTATCACCGCAAGCATACGGAATCATCGGCCGACATTGACGCCGCCTGGCATCGCTTTGAAAGCAAAAAATTGTCCGCCACGCAGTCGCATGCTTCGTTTAGAAAGATAGCGGCAACCTTTATCGGCATACTCCTCTTGTCTGGTGTGACCATTGCTGCCATTCAACTTGTGCGCTGGCAGCAAAAGGACGTTCAGAAAATGAAGCAGCCGACAGAGGAAGTTGCGTCGCAAACGAAGGGCGCTCTCTTCGCGGTGGCAGATGACACTGTCAGCGCGCAACATGTCGTTTTTGACAACATTCCTCTTGAAAAGATGCTGACCGAAATCGCCGGCTACTATGACGCTGCCATTACATTCCAGAACGATACTGTGCGTCAGCTTCGTTTTCATTTTGTATGGGACCGTCGGCGAGGATTGGACAAAGTTGTCAGCGACCTGAATCACTTCAAGCGGTTGCATGTAGCATTGAAGGATAACCAACTTATTGTAGAATAATCCGATTATGCAACGCTTTCTGTTTATCCTCATAGCTTGTCTGTTGGTCATTAGCATACAAGCCCAACAGATTACGCATACCTATAATAATGTGTCACTCAGTGAAGCCTTGCTTCAGTTGGGCGAAGAGACCAGCGACTTTGTCATTAACTTCCTCTATGATGATTTGGAGGACTTCCTTGTCACGACGACCATCAACCATAAGTCGATTCCCGATGCCATTCAGCAGATGATAGGGTTCTATCCGGTGCGCATGACCGTGGACACGAGTGATCCGAAGGCGCAGAAAATTTTTGTGGAGTGCATACATAGAACCGACCGTCACTTGACTGGCACTATCCTGGACGAAGAAGGTCGTCCCATGTCATATGCCAACGTCGCGTTACTCTCACCTCAAGACTCCACACTACTTTGTGGCGGAGTGTCCAACGAGAGTGGCTATTTTGCCATTCCCTATGAGCAGGAACAAGTTCTTGCCCGCGTTTCCTATGTCGGCTATAAGACAATTTATCGCCTTTGTGACAAAGAGCATGTGGGCACTATTCGTATGGTACCCGAGGCTATCGTGCTGAACGGCGTACATGTGAAAGGCGACCTCATCTTGTCGAAAGCGGAAAACGGCCACCTGACATACAACATGCCGATGCTTCTCAAGGTGTTCCCTGCAGACGATGCCTACGAGGCTTTGACACATATTCCGGGCGTTACCGACGTGAACGGAAACCTTACGTTCAGTGGTCAGTCTGTGACGCTGATTATTAATGGCAAACCCACAACGCTCAGCGCTGAAAAAGTGGCCGACAGACTGAAGTCCATGCCGGCAGACATGCTGGCAAAAGCGGAAGTGATGCCTTCAGCCCCTCCCAAGTATCATGTGCGTGGTATGGCCATCAACATTGTAACAAAAGACTTCATGGGAACCAATCAGCTCTCCGGCCAACTGCAGGCTACGTATAGGCAAAACAAGTATAGCACCGCCAATGCAGGTGGCAGCTTCATTTACAATCACGGCAAGTTCGGCATGGATGCGTCCTATGCCATTACCGACGGCACGAACTGCGGAAAAGTGGAGCACGAGGCCAACCATCCGCTGGGAGACAAACGCGTTGCCTACAAGGACAGGACACGTAACCGCGGCCAGGGTGTGCTCCATGAATACCATGTCGGCATGGACTATGCCTTCAGCGAAGACCATCGGCTGAGTATGGCTTATACCGGCGAATGGAATTCAACAAAGGCCACCAATACTACGACCGGCACGGCCCGATCCGTACAACGTTCCCATGAACACGACTATCTGCACAACGTTGATGCCAGTTATACGACGCCATTCGGTTTGCAGTTGGGAGCATCTTATACGAACTATCAGAATCCCCGTACACAGAACCTCGACGGTGAGATGTACGAGACCCGACGTGACATTTACGTCAACAGCCGTCAGAAAGTCGGCAAATGGCTCTTCACAGCCGACCAGACACATACACTGTCGCGTGGCTGGGAACTGACTTATGGTGCTATGATGCAGTTTACAAACAACAATAGCTTTCAGACAACCCGCGGCGGTGACGGCATAGAGATTCCCGATGCCAGTTCCCATGTGGATTACGACGAACGTATCCTGAACGGCTACGTAGGTTTCAGCAAACAGATAGGACCATCGCTGAGCCTTGAGGGCTCTGTCACGGCCGAGCAGTATCATGCCACCAAATGGAACGAATGGCGCATCTATCCGGCCTTTAATACGCTTTGGAATGTCAATCCTAACAATATGCTAAATCTTTCTGTCAGCAGTCGGGCCGTATATCCCAATTACTGGAGCACGATGAGTAACATCTACTATTCATCTGCTTACAGCGAAATTTGGGGTAATCCGGACTTGAAGCCGCTTTCGCAGTACTCGCTCGACGTGATATGGCAACTGAAACAGCGATACACCGTCCATGCCTTTGCCGTGTGGGAGCCAGACTACTTTGTACAACTGGCTTACCAGCCTTCTGACCGCATGGCAGTCATCATGAAACAGACAAACTTTGACTTTTCCAATTACTATGGCGTAGAATCGTCAGTCAGATTCAGCAGTGGCGGGTGGCTTAACGGCACTGTCAGTCTCACAGGTCTCTATCGTCACGATAAAAGTGACCAGTTCTTTGATTTATATTTCGACCGTCACCGTTTTTCTGCCATTCTGGGTGCCGACGTGTCGGTCAAGCTTTTGCCGAAACACAATCTTTTGCTAATGTTAAACCCTTTCGCTCAGACGAAGACGATTCAGGGCGTTTATGACATTGATGCGCTGCCTTTTCTGAACGCTTCTCTTCGTTGGACTTCCGACAATGGCAAGTGGAGCTTGATTGTCAAGGGCACCAACATCTTCAATACTTATATCTACACGTCCTCCCGTTTGGCCAACCAGGACTACGCCATGCGTGTGTGGATGAACTATGCGAACGTTACTTTTAGCGTCGTTCACCGCATCGGCAACTTCAAGGAGAAGAAAAAGAAAAAGGTGGACACGTCGCGCTTGGGCTATTGAAGGCCGGATATTCACTCTCGCTTATAGGGACAGCTGCCGTTTGGGTGCCGGTGGCTGTCCTTTTTGTGTTTGGCCGTTTGAGTCAAGTGCGTTGTTGTGAAAACGAAGTCTGACTTCGGCGGAAATAAGTCCCATTTAGAAAAAACAAAGTCCGTTTTCGTTTGTATTATTTCGTTCATTGCTCCCGTTTATTTGTAACTTTTGATAAGTTCCGCCCACTCGGCAGAGTCAGGAGATGAAACTTTGTTTCCAATCCTTGCCTCTGCTCCCGTTTATTTGTAACTTTGTAGGCAGAATACCCAAAATGCTAAATGGAAATAGGCTTATGAAAAATTTTCTCAGAAAGAGTGTGTTCGTTTTGAGCATGATGCCGGCGTTTGTGAGTACCCTGGGGGCTACGGAGCAAAGTGTGGAAATCTCAAGTGCCCGCATGGCCGGGCCGTTCCGTCTCAGTGAACCTCTGATGATGGATTCGGTGAATAAGGAAGGCAAGAAGTTTTCCATTGACTCCTATCTGACTTCTGACATGCCCAACACTTCGGTGCTTTTCTCCAATAAAAACACGGTCACGCTGGAAACAGGGGCCGCATTGCCCAAGGATGGTGGTGAAACGTCGCTGGTTTACCTGCAGTTCACGCTGACGGCACCGGGTTTCTGCAAGGGTAAGTTGGAAATGCCGAAGATGAAGCATCACAAGGTGTTTCTGGATGGTCGTGCAGCCGAGGGCGAACTGAAATTGGAGCCTGCGTGTCACGACGTGACGGTTGCTTGTTTGGTGAAGAAAGACGAGGCCGACACGTTCAGCGTGAAATTCACGCCGACGGTGGGCTCTGTGGTAGTCAATGCCACGGGAAAACGTCCTTACACGCTTAACGATGTTACAGACGGCTTGCATTATTCCGGCGTGTCGCTTTCACCTTCGGGCAAGTATGCCTTGGTCGGTTATTCCAATACTTTTGCTTCGGGCAAGTCGTCGCGTTACCAGCAGTTGGTGGACGTAAAAACGAATCGCGTGCTTCATCCGGACATTTCGGGTTACACATGGTGCCGCGACCGCGATGCGCTCTACCGTTTGCGCCAGGATGACCAGACCAGCAGCCTGGTGCAGTTGAGTGTGCCAGACTTCCAGGAAACGGTGTTGGTGAGCGGCATCCCGTCGTTGCGAAGTGCGCGGCTGAGCCCCAATCTGCAATACATTATATATACTTCAGACGATGCCAAGGGTGACAAAAACAAAGATTTCAAACATTTCAACATGCCCGACGACCGTCTGCACAATTCGTTGACGCACCAGTTCCTGCATCTCTATGACTTGCAAACCGGTCAGCGCCGTCCGTTGACTTTCGGAAACACGGGCGCTTTTCTGAACGATATTTCTGAAGACGGCAAATACTTGTTGTTCTCCACGCGTACTATGGTGCTACACCGCTATCCGTTCAATCGCTCGTCACTTTACTTGTACGAGGTGGCAACGGGACGTGTGGATACGTTGCTGAACGACACCGTGGGACTCAGGTCGGCGCAGTTCTCGCCCGACGGCACCCAATTGCTGGTTTCAGCAGAGCCGGATGCTTTCGGAGGCATTGGAAAGACGATAGCTCGCGAGGCTTATTCCAATGTTTACGACATCCAGCTTTTCCTGTACGATTTGAAGTCGCGTTCGGTACGTGCACTGACACGCGATTTCAATCCTTCGGTAGGCCGTGCCGTATGGTCCCGTCACGACGGCAATATCTATTTCACGGCGGACAATGGCAGTAAAGTTCATTTCTATGGTTTGAACCCAAAGACAGGACACATTCGTCGCTATACTTATCCCGTTGACATCGTCCAAAGCTTTGCCATCGCAGGTGATGCTCCCACAGTGATTGTTTATGGCCAAGGTGCATCCTATGCCCGGCGAATGTTCATTGCAGACCTCTCTGACAAGCGCGACCGTGTGGCACGCTTTGGCCAGATTGACTTTGAATCGGATTTTGCCAATGTGGCGATACCGCAGACCCGGTCTTGGGATTTCAGAAGTTCACGTGGCGATACGATTCATGGTTTTTATTATCTGCCACCCGATTTTGACGAAGCAAAGAAATATCCTGTGATTGTGTATTATTACGGTGGTTGCACGCCGACTCCCCAACGTTTGGAAATGAATTATCCGTTTGCCGTCTGGGCCAGCCAGGGCTATATTGTTTATGTTGTTGAGCCGAGCGGAGCCATAGGCTTTGGTCAGGAATTTTCGTCACGCCATGTCAATACGTGGGGAACGGGGTCTTCGGATGATATCTTGGAGGGTGCTCGTGGCTTCTGCCGCACTCACGGTTTTGCCGACAGTTCGCGTGTGGCTTGTATTGGTGCTTCGTACGGCGGATTCATGACGGAATATTTGTTGACGCGCACGGACTTCTTCCGTACGGCTGTGGCTCATGCGGGTATCAGTGACCTCACGGGTTACTGGGGTGCCGGTAATTGGGGGTACACTTATAGCGAAGTGGCAGCGGCAGAAAGCTATCCGTGGAATAACCGTGAACTTTATGTGGAGCACAGCCCGCTGTACCATGCCGACAAAATCAATACACCATTGTTGTTGGTTCAAGGCTCTGTGGACACCAATGTACCGGCCAACCAGGCTTGGCAACTTTATACAGCTTTGAAAATTCTCAACAAGCCAGTGGAATTCGTGCAAGTACAAGGTGAGAATCACGTCATCAGTGACTACAACCGCCAGAAGCATTGGCAGAAGACGATATGCGCATGGTTCGCCAAATGGCTCAAAGATGAGCCGGCGTGGTGGGAAGAACTCTATCGATAGGATAGCATAACATAACGGGTGGAAATGTATATCGCATTTCCACCCGTTTGTTTATGATAGAATTTCGGGGTTGACCGATACTTTGACTTTTGTGATACGTCGTTCGTCAACACCGAGGATTTCAAAGACAAATTGTTTGTAAGTAATCGTCTGGTGTTTTTCCGGCAAGTCACCATGTATTTCGAGTAATACACCGGCTAAAGTGTCGGCATCGTCGCTGGCTTCATCAAAGAAACCCGGTTGCAAGTCAAAGAGCTTGCTGAAGTCGGGGAGAGGCGTCTTTGCGTCGAACACATAGGTATTGTTGCCAAGAGTAATATAGGGATTGTTCACATCGTCGTATTCGTCATTGATTTCGCCAACGATTTCTTCAATGATATCTTCAAGTGTTACGATGCCGGAGACTCCGCCGTATTCGTCAACTACCACGGCGATATGAATTTTCTTTTGCTGAAATTCTCGAAGCAGGTTATCAATTTTCTTCGTTTCAGGTACACATAGTTGTGGACGGACGAGGAACGACCAACGGAATTTATCGCTTTTACCCAAGTATGGCAACAGGTCCTTGATGTAGAGTACGCCCACAATGTTGTCTTTGTTGCCCGAATAAACAGGGATGCGCGAATAGTTGTCTTCCGAGATAAGACGGACTACTTGCGAAAACGGTGTAGTAATGTCAAGATCCAGTACGTCCAAGCGTGAGGTCATGATGTCTTTTACCGTTTCACCGGCAAACTGTACAATGCCCTTCAGCATCGTTTCCTTGCGGTCAGTCCTAGTGGCTCGGTGCAAACCGGTGCCGTGGCTTACGGCTTTGAACTGGCGCATGGTTTGGGGAAACAAAGGTACTAATGTGTTGTATAGTGGCTGGAGCCATTTGTTCAGTCTCTTTGTACGTAACTGAAGGGTGGCAATGTGGCCGTTCTTTTTCGTGAGTAAAACGAAGAGCAACAGGTCGACTAAAATGCTTATGCCGAAAAGGCAAAGAAACCACAGGAATACTGTGCCGTGCGATGTACCCGAAGAGCGGAGCTCGGCGTAAAGTGCTACGCCTGCACCGATAAGGAGCATGCCTTTCAGTAAGCCTAACAGGTCGTGGCTGAACAAAGGCGATGTTGCCGTATTGTTGTCACTGATGTTGGGCGCAGGACGGCTGCCGAGGCTGAAGCTCAATGCAGTGAGTCCTATTGACAGAAGAACCAGAATACCTGCGGTTATCAAAGGAACGGGGAATTAAAAAACATTCACTCGGGCTGTGCTGGCGCCGGTGTTGCCGTTGGTGGTACGGTGTTTTGCGGAAAAGCAAAAATATCGAGTTTGTCTGCCAGTATTTCCGTCACGTAACGTGTGTGGCCGCTTTTGTCATCAAAGGTACGTGTTCGTATTTTCCCTTCGATATAGACTTTGCAACCTTTGCGAAGCACGTTCTCCACGCGTTTGGCGATATTGCCCCAGGTTACTATGTTGTGCCATTCGGTACGTTCGGGCACTTCGTTGCCATTGGGTAGGGTATATCCCCTTTCGCTGGTGGCCAAAGTGAATGTGGCCACTACGGAGTTGGCATCAATGTAATGCACTTCGGGGTCTTTGCCGACGTTGCCAACGAGCAAAACTTTATTTAGCGAAAGAGCCATGAGTGCTATCGGTTAACGGATGCGGTCGGCAGCGCGTACCAGACGTTCATCACGTACGATAGCCTTGCGTGCCAAGAGCAGGAAAAGGAAAACCAGGATTAGTCCGATGAAGTAAATCAGGTTAATGCTGCTGTCCTTGATTAGAACTACGGGAACGGCGATAGCGATGTATGCCAGCAATACGAGTAGCTGGGCCCATGCCACCAGACGTATTTGCTTCATGCGGCGTTTGAATTTGAAGATGGCGTACAGTGTCAGGCAGGCTGTCAGTACAAGGGCAGCCAGCAGGGCGTAGCCTCCTGCGGGATAGCGTTGGCCATAGAATATGCCGAGAGCTTCGGTTGTGTCTTGCGGAGTGCCAATCACACTGAACACTGTGTGCAAGACCAGACCGATCAAACCAAGAAAGGCAATGATGAGATAAGCCGTCTGTATGCGCTGAATCATCGGTTTACTTCAGTTTGTTTTTCTCTGTGGCAGGGTTGCGGTAGTAGATTTTGTCGTCAAGAAACTCTTGTTCGGCAATCAGGGTCGGTTTAGCCATGCGCTCATAGAAACGGGAGATTTCAATCTGTTCGCGGTTCTCGAACTCTTCGTCCAGAACATCGTTCTTTGAGCCAAATTCCTTGAGTTTTTGGTTCAAATCCTGTTTGATGTCAGCCGTAATCTGGTTGGCGCGGCGGCCCATGATAGCTACGCTTTCGTAGATGTTGCCGGTAGGTTCGGCAAAGTCCATAAGGTTTTGGGTTACGGTTGTTGTCGGCGCTTTAATCTTTTTGTAATTCATTGTTATTATTACTTTTTGTTGCTGCTTTTGATTTGTTGAAAATTTTCTCGGCTTCAGCCTTGTACTTCGAGTTGGGATACTCGTTCACGAAGCCATAGTATTCGTCTATGGTACTTTCGTAACGCGCCATCTGCTTGAGCGGCACACTCTGCCGGGCCAGTTCGTAGCGGGCACGGAGTATAAGAATGGCGAAGTCCTCTTTAAGTGAGGAATACGGATAATCCTTAATGGCGTTTTGTGCCGTCTGTATACATGCTTCGTAATTACTTCCGCTGCCCTCCATGGTGCAATTCCCGAAGTAACTGCCCAGCGTATAGTAGAGTTTGGCATTGTTGTATTCTTTAAGCACCAGCTTGTCCTGCATTTCGAAAATCATGCTGCGGCACTGTTCGGTATATTTCGACTGCGGGAAGGCTTCAAGGAAGTTTTGGAACTCTGTAATGGCCAAGTACGTGTCCGTTTGGTCCAAGTCCACGTTAGGCGTGCTCTCATAGAGCGCCTTTCCGGCATAGAAGCGGGCTTCCTCCACATGAGCCCCTGTGGGGTAGCTGCGGTAATACTTCGTCAGGTATTCGTTGGCCTCCTCCAAGTCTGAACCATAGTACTTGCTCATGCCATAGAGAAACATGGCCTCGTCACCGCGCTCCGTGCCCTTCATGGCATTAACCACTTCGCCAAGTAACAGACAGGCGTTGTTGTACTTACCTTGGGTAAAGTATTGCTTTGCCATCTCGTACTTGAAGTCCAAGTCCGTACTTTTTATGGCCTTGTTGATGCCTGAACACGACGTCAACACCCAAGCTACCGAAAGTAAAAGAATGAAATTCCTACCGTTCATGCGCATAATTTGGGTGCAAAAATACAAAGATATAAGCATATATCGAAATAAAAAGCGTTAATTTGTTCTTCGTTCCTCTTTTGAAGGGGAGAAACTCATCACATAATAGCCATCCGCCGTCACGGACATTCCGTAGCGGCGGATGGCTATTGTAGGATCAGATAAGGAGAAATGGGGTTCCATAAAACCCTATCTTACCCAATTAATCCCTATTTCATTGCTTTAATCACCGCCACGATGTCGGCAGACAGAAGCGGCGTCTCAAACTTTTGAAACGCCGCCTTTGCGGCCCGAGGTGCCGCCTTTAAAGTCTAAAGCAGGACGTAAGTCCGAAAGTAGCGCAGCAACGGTTGGAGTTAGGCAAAACTATCTCCGTTTTCGTCGCAGGGGGATGCCCTCCCGGCCACGTGCGGCCCGTTAGCAGTGCGAAAAGAGAAAAACTTCGTTACTCTTTTGGGCTTTGCTCTCACTTATTCGTATCTTTGTAGTTCGATTTGTTTGGAATGAACACGTTTGAACTTGTATCGGACTATCAGCCTACGGGCGACCAGCCTGAGGCCATCGGTCAACTGACGGCGGGTGTGCTCGACGGTACGCCGGCACAGACGCTGTTGGGTGTGACGGGCAGCGGCAAGACGTTCACCATAGCCAATGTGATACGCAATGTGAACAAGCCGACGCTGGTGCTGAGCCACAACAAGACGCTGGCAGCACAACTTTACACGGAGTTCAAGAATTTCTTTCCGAACAACGCGGTGGAATATTACGTGTCTTACTACGACTACTATCAGCCGGAGGCTTACATCGCTTCGACGGACACGTATATAGAAAAGGACCTGCAGATAAACATGGAGATTGACCGTCTGCGGCTGCGTGCCACGAGTGCTCTGCTCTCTGGCCGTCAGGACGTGATTGTGGTGTCGAGCGTGTCGTGCATCTACGGCATGGGCAATCCCGGGGCGTTCTACGAGAATCTGATTACGCTTGCGTGTGGCCAGAGGCTGGAGCGCAACGAGCTGCTGCGGCAGCTGGTGGCGTGCCAGTATGTGAGGAACGACCTGGAGCCCGGGCCGGGCCACTTCCGTGTGAAGGGCGACACGGTGGACATCTTTCCGGCTTATTCGGAACAAATGGTGCGCGTGACGTTCTGGGGCGAGGAGATTGACCGCATCGAGGAACTGGACCGCGAGACGTATGCCACGCTGGCGACGTTTGACGACTATAAAATCTATCCCGCCAATTTGTTCCTGACATCACCGGAATCGCTCGAAGGGGCGCTGCGGGAGATTAAGACGGACCTGGAGGACCGTGAGGCTGAACTGCGTGACTGGGGCAAGGTGCTTGAGGCAGATAGGTTGCACGAGCGTGTGACGTACGACATGGAGATGTTGCGCGAACTGGGCCACTGCAGCGGCATCGAAAACTATTCGCGCTATTTCGACGGCCGTGCGCCGGGTACGAGGCCGTATTGCCTGCTCGACTTTTTCCCGAAGGACTTCCTGATGGTAATTGACGAGAGCCACGTGAGTGTGCCGCAAATCAACGCCATGTACGGCGGCGACCGTTCGCGCAAGGTGGCGCTGGTGGAATATGGCTTCCGACTGCCTGCCGCGCTCGACAACCG
>CAMZHB010000020.1 GCA_947306605.1 uncultured Prevotellaceae bacterium
GTCGGCGTGGTGCAGGATGCGGAACTCCGAGTGTCCGCCCTCGCGGTGCAGGTCGTAGGTGCCGTCTTCCTTCTTGTCGAAGTTCACGCCCCACTTCACCAGGCGTTCGATGCCCGCCGGGGCGTTCTCCACCACCTGGCGCACGGCGGCCGGGTCGCTGATGTAGTCGCCAGCCACCATCGTGTCGTGGATGTGCTTCTCGAAGTTGTCCACTTCCATGTTGGTCACGCTGGCCACACCGCCCTGAGCCTTCGCCGTGTTGGCCTCGTCCATCGTGGTCTTGCACACCAGGGCCACCTTGCCCTTGCCGCTCTGCGCCACCTGCAGCGCGTAACTCATGCCGGCCACGCCGGAACCTATAATCAGAAAATCAAACTTGCGTATCATGGGTCATTTTTGAAATATCGTTACAAAATTAAGAATAAAATCGGAAAAGCCGTCATTCTCCGCCATTTTCTTGCCATTTGAAATGAAATGAAGTGGCACGAAGGGCAAAAGCAGGGCTCTGCCCGAATAATGGCAAACCGGAAACGCCTTCTCAAAATTTTGAGACGCCGCTTCTGCGCCCCGAAACGCCGCTTTTGGGCGGCGAAATTCGGGCTTGTTTTGTGAACTGCCAAAATTTTTACGCTTTCCCTTCACGCCTGTCCCGAATCTCCTTGTCGCCATCTTTTCTTTAAGTCTTGCATCCCGCAGTTCCGATGAGCATGAAGTTTTATACGGCACCAAATTTGCCGAAGTGTTTGAAACAGCCGATTTGGAAAAGGACGTGACCTATAGAGACAGTTTTGTCATAAAGTCACGTGTTCCCTATATGGTGCATAGCCTGTTCAGAGAAATTGACGGGAAAATAGCTCCCTTTTAGAATGACAGGATTCGGTTTAATCTGCATGAATAGCATGATGTGATTTATTCTACATAAGGAGGAAAGACACGAAAGGATGTCTTTCCTCTTTTTCTTTTCCTATGATTCATGATTATTCCCGAAAAACACAGTGCCGTTCGGCGTTTATTTCGTATTTTTGTATCTCATTACGGATTACGATAACTCAGAAAAAGGATGAAACGACTTGCTTTGACGTGGCTTATGTGTCTGGTTCTCTCACTGGGAGCACGGGCCTCGGTGACGTGCGACACCATCTATATCGATGCCGCCACAGGCGACACGCTGCGCCCGGCGGTGCAGTTGCCCTGGCCCCAGAACGTGGCAGCGGCGCTCGACGCCGTGGCCGGTGACGAGATGTTCCAGCGTTCACTGCTGGGACTCATGGTGTGGGACCTGACGACGGACTCGCTGATATATGAGAAGAACAGCCGCCAGCTGATGCGCCCGGCCAGTGTGCAGAAACTGCTCACCTCGGTGACGGCACTGAAAAATCTGGGCGCGGCCTACCAGTTCCGCACGCGGCTCTACGCCACGGCGCAGACTGACAAAGACAGCGTGTTGCGGGGCGACGTGTATGTGGTGGGCGGCTTCGACCCGCGCTTCGGAGCCGACGACATGGAGTCGTTCGTAGGCGCCCTGTCGCGCGGCGGACTGAAGTTCATCGACGGACGTGTGTTTGCCGACGTGTCGCTGAAGGACACCCTCAAGTGGGGCAAGGGCTGGTGCTGGGACGACGAGGAAAAGACCCTCACGCCCCTGCTCTACAACGGCCGCGACGTCTTCATGAAAAAATTCTACGAGAAACTCGACGCCTATGGCATCAGTCACCCTGGCGACTACACATACAGGGAAGTGCCGCTGGACAGTGTGACGTTGCTTGACGAACGCAGCCACACGGTGGACCAGGTGCTGGTGCGCACACTGAAGCAAAGCGACAACCTCTACGCCGAATCCATCTTCTACCAACTGGGCGCACAGGAAGGACAGGTCTATCCCTCGGCGCGGCTATCGGCAGCGAAGGTGGAGGAGCTGCAACGCGAGATGGGGCTTAATCCCGACGACTACAACGTGGCCGACGGCTCGGGACTGTCGCTCTACAATTACGCCACGCCGCACGAAATTGTGACCCTGCTGCGCTACGTCTGGGCACACGAGGATATCTACGCCCACTTGGTGACGGCCCTGCCCATTGCCGGAGAAGACGGCACACTGAAAAACCGCATGAAGGGAACCACGGCACAAGGCAACGTGCAGGCCAAGACGGGGACCCTGAACAGCGTGAGCACACTGGCCGGCTACGCCACGGCACCCAACGGACACCGCCTCTGCTTCTGCATCATGAACCAGGGCATCCGTTCGCAGTCGTGGGCACACGACATTCAGGACTCCATCTGTGAAATCATCACCCGTTTATAACGAAGCTCTAAAAAACAAGAATAATGAAAGCATTGAATCTTTTACTTGCCGCCTGTGCACTCTCTCTGAGTATGCACGCTGAGAAAGTGTGGCACAACCCGCAGACAGAAAAACTGCCGGGTGTGAACAATGTACATAACCAAGGCTTTAACGAAGGCAACTACCGCCGCCTGCCTGCCAATGCCGAAGCCATCGTACGCAAACCCGTGTGGAGTCTTTCGGGACACTCGGCCGGACTGGCCCTGCGCTTCCGCACCGATGCCAAAGACATCATCGTGCGCTACGGCGTGACAGGCGGATGGAACATGCCCTACATGCCGACAACCGGTGTGTCGGGACTGGACCTCTACCGTGTCAATGCCGACGGCTCGCACGACTTCTGCGCCGGAACCTACCGCTTTGCCGACACGGCACGCTACACATACAAGAACGACTTGCAACTGATGTCGGGCGATGCGGAATATGTGCTCTACCTGCCGCTCTACAACGGTGTGAAGTGGCTGGAAGTGGGCGTGGACGAAGGCTGCACCTTCGCGTTCATACCTTCGGACCCTAAAAACCGGCCCGTTGTGGTTTATGGCACGTCGTGCACCCAGGGCGCCTGCTCTTCACGTCCCGGCAACGCTTGGACCAATGTACTGAACCGCCGTCTGCATGTGCCTGTCATCAACCTCGGTTTCTCGGGCAACGGCATCATGGAACCGGAGATGATTGCCCAACTGGCGGCCATCAATGCCCGCGTCTATGTACTTGATAACCTGCCCAACCTCGACCACTGCACGGAAGATACGATAAAGAACCGTGTGGTTTATGCCGTACACCGCCTCCGCAAGACGAACAACGTCCCTATCGTGCTGGTGGAGCATCCGGGCTACAGCAGCGACAAGACCAACAGGGAACGCCACGACAGTTACCGCATGACCAACCGTGCACTGACCGCAGCCTATAAAGAATTGCGCGGTGAAAAGGTGAAGAATCTGTTCTATGTGACGTCAGCCCAGTTGAACTACGACCCCGATGGCATTGTTGACGTGGTGCATCCCAACGACATCGCCATGAGAAACGAAGCCGACGGTCTGACGCCTGTCCTGAAAAAGATATTGAAGAAATTCTAATTCGCTTTTATGACGTTTGAAGAACTGGGCGTATCGGCACCGGTGCGCCGCGCCATTGAGGAACTGGGCTTTGTATCCCCCATGCCTGTGCAGGAAGCCGTGATTCCCTACTTGCTGGGCGAAGGCAACGACGTAATCGCCTTGGCCCAGACGGGAACGGGCAAAACGGCCGCCTATGGCATTCCCATCATCCAAAAAATCAATCCCGACGACCGGACGACACAAGCGGTCATTCTCTGTCCCACACGTGAACTTTGTCTCCAGATAGCGGGCGACGTGAAGGACTTTTCCCGCTACATCGAAGGACTCAGCGTGGTGCCCGTCTACGGCGGAGCCAACATAGAAAGCCAGATACGGGCGTTGAAGCGCGGGGCACAAATCATTGTGGCCACCCCGGGACGTCTCATCGACCTGATGGGACGCAAGGCCGCCCGACTGGACCAGGTGGAGAACGTGGTGCTTGACGAAGCCGACGAAATGCTCAACATGGGGTTCTCGGAGAGCATCGACCAAATTCTTGAAGGTGTGCCGCAGGAACGCAACACGCTGCTCTTCTCGGCGACCATGAGCAAGGAGATTGAGAAGATTGCCAAAAACTATTTGCACGACCACAAGGAAATCGTGGTGGGCTCACGCAACGAAGGCGCCGAGTTTGTGAACCACGAGTACTATCTGGTGCGTGCCAGCGACAAATACCTTGCCCTGAAACGCGTGGTAGACTTCTATCCGAAAATCTATGCCATCATCTTTTGCCGCACCCGTGTGGAAACGCAGGAAGTGGCCGACAAACTGATACAAGACGGTTACAACGCCGAATCGCTCCATGGTGACCTCAGCCAGGCCCAGCGTGACCTGACCATGCAGAAGTTCCGCCAACACCACACCCAACTGCTCGTAGCAACCGACGTGGCCGCCCGCGGACTGGACGTGGAAGACCTGACCCATGTGATAAACTATGGTCTGCCCGACGATGTGGAAAACTATACCCACCGCAGCGGCCGTACCGGTCGGGCCGGTAAGAAAGGTACGAGCATCAGCATTGTTCACCTTCGCGAAAAGGGAAAGATACGTCTCATCGAGAAAACCATAGGCAAGTCGTTTGTCAAAAAACCGCTGCCCACGCCTGACGAAATCTGTACCAAGCAACTTTATCGCGTCATTGACCAGCTGGAGCGCGCCGAAGTGGACGAGAACCGCATTGCGCCGTTCTTGCCTGAGATTTACCGCAAGCTCGACTGGCTGGACAAGGAAGATGTCATCAAACGTTTCGTGAGCATGGCTTTCGGACGTTTCCTCAGTTACTATGCCAACGAGCCCCGCATAGAAGAGCCCCAGGAGCCTTCAAAGCAAGAGCGGGGAGGAAGCAAATCCAAAGGCGGCGTGGCCAAGTCTGGCACCAAGTCCCGCGCAACAGGCAAAGCAGAGAAAGGTTACGTGCGTTTCTTCTTCGGTGCCGGCAAGCGCGACCATTTCTATGCCCGCGAAATCATCGGACTCATCAACCGTTATACGATGGACCCGGTTGACATCGGCCGCATCGACTTGAAGCAGAACTTTTCGTTCTTTGAAGTTCCCGAAGGCGTAGCTGACATCGTGGAAGGCGCCCTGCGCAATGCCCGCGACAAGGAAGGACGTCGCATTGCCGTGGAGCGCGCCGACCAGAGAGAAGGCGACAAGAAAACGAAAGATTTCAAGACCAAAAAAGATTTCAAGGAAAAGAAGACGAAGGCCCTCAAAGCCAAGACCGCACCCAAAGGCAAGGTGGACTGGCGGCAGTTTTTCCAGAATTCGTCTGACTCCTTCAACACGTCCGACGGCCCATGGTCCAAGACAAAGAAGAACAAAAAGAAATGAAACGTTGGTTTATCACACTTGCGTGGACGGTAGTACCTCTGCTCTTGTGTGCCCAGCATCCCGTGATAAAGATTGGCGGCGGTTGGGCCAGCCACTACGGCGGTTCAACGCGCCACATCGGTGCGCTGAAACTCGGCGTCGGTTATGAAGTGGAGATAGGCGGATACTGGTCCGTCGAGCCCGGTGTTTACTACATGGCAAAAGGCTGGAAAGACCGCGACCGACAGGTTTTCGTTTACGACGAAGACGGCCAGGTGGTGCTTGATGAGGAAGGCCGGCCCATGACCGGTTTCATGAACGTCACCAGCAACACGAACTACGTGGAGATTCCTGTGCTCATCAACTACTATGTCCCCCTGGCTTCTGTCCACTATCTGTCGTTCTCCGCCGGTCCTTATGTGGCTTGGGGCGTGGGCGGCAAGGCCAAAACCAGCGGCGACACGGAGCAGACTGGTGCCGCCCGCTTCTACTATGAACACCCCACGTTCAGCCAGCCCGACATGCGGCGCTTCGATGCCGGAGTGATCGCAGCCATCGGATACGAAATAGGCCGTCAGTGGGCCGCCGCCGTTACCGGCGATTTCGGATTGGCAAACGTCAGCCGCAGCGGAGCCAAGAACGTGGCTTTCCTGCTTCAGGTGGCATATAAATTCAGATGACACACGACGGCGCCCAAAAGCGGCGCCTTGTTCCGACGAAGCGGCGTCTCGAATTTTCGAGGCGCCGCTTCTGTTTTCAGAACGCTCTGCAGCGATCAGTTTCGGAATTGTCCCTCCGCAATGCGGCGGCACCACTTGCCTCCCAGCAGGCAATAAAGTCCCAGGAAGACCAGCGGAATGCTGAGTATCTGGCCCATGTTGAGCCACTGGCCGGCTTCGAAGTCCACCTGATCTTCCTTGATGAATTCGATGAGAATGCGGAACGTGAAAATGACCGTCAGGCAGAGTCCGAAGAAGAAACCTGAGCCCACGCGCTTCTTCTGATAGCGGTAGACGGCCAACATCACGAAGAAGAACGACAGATAGAATAGCGACTCGTAGAGCTGCGCCGGGTGACGGGGAAACGTCTCGCCGTTGTTCAGGAACACGAAGCCCCAGGGCAGGTCGGTGGGATAACCCACGATTTCGGAATTGAAGAGATTGCCCAGCCTGATGAACGCGGCACTCAGCGGTGTGGCCACGCCCATGTTGTCGAGCACACGCATCACGTTTATCTTGGTCTTCTTGCAGTAAAGCCAAATGGCCACGAAAAGGCCGAACACACCGCCGTGGCTCGACAAGCCTTCGTAGCCCACCATCTTCCACGAACCGTCGGCCATCTGCCGGATGGGCAGCAGCATCTGCACGGGATGGCTCAGGTAGAACACCGGCTCGTAGAACAGGCAATGGCCCAGACGCGCCCCCAGCAGGAGGAACACAAAACAGTAGAAAAACAGGGGCTCAAACTTTTCCTCAGGAATACGCTGGTCGCGGTAAAGACGATGCATGTTCCAGTAAGCCAGCAGCAGGGCGCAGCACCAGCAGAGGGCATACCAGCGCACGGAATAACTGCCGATGGTGAACACCGCGGGGTCGGGCGACCAGTTGATGAAAGCCAACATAACCTTTTACTTTTCAGTTACACATTAAAGCGGAAGTGCATGATGTCGCCGTCCTGCACCACATAGTCTTTGCCTTCCACGTTCAGTTTGCCGGCTTCGCGCACCGCGCTCTCGCTGCCATATTGAATGTAGTCCTCATATTTGATGACTTCGGCGCGGATGAAGCCCTTTTCGAAGTCGGTGTGGATGACTCCGGCACACTGCGGTGCTTTCCAGCCTTTGCGGTAGGTCCACGCCTTCACTTCCATTTCGCCGGCAGTGATGAACGTTTGCAGATTGAGCAGTGCATAGGCCTTTTTGATGAGACGGTTCACGCCGCTCTCCTCCAAGCCCAGTTCTTCAAGGAACATCTGCTTGTCTTCGTAAGACTCCAGTTCAGCGATGTCTTCTTCTGTTTTGGCGGCAATCACCATTGCCTCTGCGCCTTCCTCTGCAGCCATCTGTTCGATGCGCCGCGAGAAGTCGTTGCCCGACTTGGCCTCGGCTTCGCTCACGTTGCAGACATAGAGCACCGGCTTGGCCGTGAGCAAAAACAGGTTGCGCGCCGCGTCCTGCTCGTCTTTCGTCTCGAAGGTCACCACGCGGGCGTTCTTGCCCTGGTCGAGCACGGCCTTGTAGGCTTCGAGCACAGCCACTTCAATTTTTGCCTCCTTGTTGCCCGCAGCCGCCGCTTTCTGCTGCTTGGCCAGACGGCCTTCGATGGTTTCCAGGTCTTTCAGCTGCAGTTCCGTGTCGATGATTTCCTTGTCGCGTATGGGGTCGATGGTGCCGTCCACATGGGTGATGTTGTCGTCTTCGAAGCAGCGCAGCACGTGGATGATGGCATCCGTCTCGCGGATGTTGCCCAGGAACTTGTTGCCCAGACCCTCGCCCTTGCTGGCGCCTTTCACCAGGCCGGCGATGTCCACAATCTCGCATGTGGCGGGAACCACACGGCCGGGGTGCACCAGTTCGGCCAGACGCGTCAGACGCTCGTCGGGCACGGTGATGACGCCCACGTTTGGCTCAATGGTGCAGAACGGGAAGTTTGCCGCCTGCGCCTTGGCATTACTCAAACAGTTGAACAACGTCGACTTACCCACATTGGGCAGTCCTACAATACCGCATTTCAGTGCCATATCTAAACCTGCAATTTCAATTTTGACGCAAAGGTAACCATTTTGCACGAAAAAAGCCGTGCGTTTTCCCTAAAATCGGAGTATGCCGCGTTCTGCGGAAACAGAAGCGGGGCTTCGGCCAAACGAAACGGCGTTTCAAAAATCAGAAGCGGCGTCTCGGAATTCCGAGGCGCCGCTTCTGCCGTTCTTTCTTTTCCTCATTTATATATAAGGGTCGTGAGGCGGTCTTCGCGGAAGATGTCGCGCGCCACGTCCATGAGGTCCTCGGCCGTGAGCGCACGGATTTTACGGATAGTGTCGTCCACGTCGCGGTGTTCGCCGTAGCGCGCAAAAGCCTTTCCCATCGCGATGGCGTAACTGCTGAAGTGATCGCAGTTGAGCAACAGCTGTCCCACCGTCTGCTTCTTCGCCGCTTTGAGACGGGCGGCGCTGAGCGGCTCTTCGCGCAGTTGGGCCAACTGGCGCAGCACCAGCGAACGGCAACGCTCCACGTCGTCCTCGTCGCAGCCGAAGTAAATGCTCCAGACGCCCGAGTCGCTGTAGTGGAACGACGAGCAGTCCACCGTATAAACCAGTCCGTGCTTCTCGCGCAGGCTTACGTTCAACAGAGAGTTCATGCCCGGTCCTCCCAACAGGTTGCTCAGCAGGAAAAGCGCCTGGCGGTGCGGGTCCATGCGGCCGTAGCAGCGGTTGCCCATGACGACGTGGGCCTGATGCGTGTCGTGATGGGCCGTACGGTACTCTGGGACATAGTCGGGCAGCGGTTGCGGCACATCTTCGGCGACAGTGGCCGCCACATCGGCCGTGGCCTTTTCCGCCAACCGCACCACACGGTCGAAAGGCACATTGCCCAACACGTAAAACGTCACATTGCCGGGCACATAGTATTTCTTCGTGAAGCGCAGGGCGTCGCCGGTGGTGTATTGGCGCAGGCGGTCGGCCTGGCCCAGGATGTCGCGCCCCAAGGCGTGGCCCCGGAAGAGCATGGCCTCGAACTCGTCGTAAATGAGCTCGGCGGGCGAGTCGCGGTAACTGTCTATTTCGTCGATAATGACTTCCTTCTCCTTGTCCAGTTCGTGCTGGGGATAGGTACTGTGGAACACGATGTCGCAGAGCAGGTCGACGGCGCGCGGGAAATCCTCTTCCTGCACCGTGGCATAGTAGGCCGTTTCCTCCTTGTTGGTATAGGCGTTCAGATCGCCGCCCACGCGTTCCAGTCCGTTGCGGATGTGGCAGGCGCGACGGCGCACGGTGCCTTTGAACGTGGTGTGCTCACAGAAGTGGGCCAACCCGGAGTCGGCTTCGTCCTCGTTGCGTGTGCCGGCCCCGACGATGAGACCGCAGTAAACCACGCCCGTGGGACAGGGTTCCTGTATGATGCGAAGGCCATTGGCCAGTGTCGTTTGGTGGAATTCTCTCATTGCGGCTGCAAAATTATAAAAAATAGGCGTATCCGTTGCTCTTTTCGTTGAAAAAGGCGAAATTTGCAGACACATCGTAAAACCAAGAACCGGACCCAAGTTATGAAACACCCCATTGCCACCGAGGCCGCCCCTGCCGCCATCGGTCCTTACAGCCAGGCCGTACAGGCCGGCGACACCGTGTACGTGTCGGGCCAACTGCCCATTGATCCCGCCACGGGCCAAATGGCCGAAGGCGGTGTGGCCGAACTGACACGCCAGTCGCTCACGAATATCCGCGCCATCCTCGCCGAAGCCGGCCTCACCATGGGCCACGTGGTCAAAACCACGGTCATGCTGGCCGACATGGCCGATTTTGCCGAGATGAACGCCGTATACGCCGAGTTTTTCACCGCTCCCTATCCCGCCCGTTCGGCTTTTGCCGTGAAAACCCTCCCCAAGGGCGCCCGTGTGGAGATAGAATGCATCGCCGTCAAATGATTGTCGCCCTCTTCTGCTCCTCATCCGACACATTGCCGTCCGATGTCGTGGCGGCTGCCGCCGAACTGGGACAACGCATCGGCCGGGGAGGCCACACGTTGCTCTACGGCGGTGTGAACAAAGGACTCATGGAAGTGACGGCACAGCACGTCAAAGCCAACGGCGGACACGTCGTGGGCGTGGTGCCCCGATACATGATCGACCGCGGATTCGCAAGCACCCTGTTGGACAAATGCGTGCCATGTGCCGACCTCGCCGAGCGCAAATCGCTGATGATGAAACTGGCCGACGCGTTCGTAGCCATGCCCGGAGGCGTAGGGACCCTCGACGAACTCATCAGCGTGGCGGCCGCGTCACAAGCCGGCGAACACGGCAAACCCCTTTACCTGCTCAACCTGCATCACTTCTGGGACGGCCTGGTGAAACTGCTCGGAGCCGCCGAAGCCGGAGGATATGCCCGCGAAGGCAGCGACGAACGCATGATGCTCGTGCCCTCGGTGACGACCCTGGCCGACGCCCTCGATTGGTGAGCCGGACTACAAGGAGGTCCGGGACGGGCGTGACGGGAAAAGCGTAAAAATTTTGACAGTTCACTAAACAAGGCCTACTTTCGCCGCCCAAAAGCGGCGTTTCGGGCCGCAGAAACGGCGTCTCGAAATTTCAAGACGCCGTTTCTAATTTGCCTTTCCTTTTGCCCAATGAAAATCAGCGCGTTACAAAACAGCTAGTTTTGGAGTAAAAATCTTGACAAAAAAAGACGTCCCAAAAGATAAAATTGAGAAGAAAAGAAAAATTCTTCCTTCTTTTTCTTGGTGCGTATATAACAATTTCCTAACTTTGCACAATCGATTGCGCAGATACCGACGGAACAGGAAGCCGACGAAAAGTAATAAAAAACGTCAAACTCCGCCTCTTTTTGAAATATTCGTACGGCTGAAATTCAGAAATGTTGGTAATTTTGCAAAGCGTGGTGTGGAAGCATCCGCAAAAACAGAGACCATTCAAAACGAAAACGAAATTAAATACAAACTGAATTACTAACTAAAACATTTCTGCAAATGAAGAAAATTTTACTTTCTCTCGTGCTGCTGTTTACCGGCAGCTTGTTGTGGAACACCGTTAGCGCGCAGTACTACATCCTGCCGCGTGCCAACGAGAACAATCCCGTCCTGTGGCAATGGACCACGGACGCCGAAAAAGTTCCAGAAGACTGGTTCGCTGTGGACTTTGACACAGACGAATGGGAGTGGGACACCGACGAAGCCGGCTTCGGCTACAGCACGTCCCTGTTCGTTGAAGGCGCCGTGCGCACGGCCTTGGACGACGCAACCACCACGTGCTGGATTCGCAAAAAGGTGACCTTCGACGTGGAAGACATCGCCAACCTGAGATTTGAACTTATTTGGGACGAAGACCCCGAAGTTTACTTCAACGGCGTGAAGGCATTCCAAGCCACCGGCTGGAAGGACAGAGACTACAACGACATCACTGCGAACATTTCGCAGGCTGCCTTGAAAGCCTTGAACCCGAAAGGTGAAAACACCATCGCCATCCACTTCATCAACAAGTCGGGCGGTTTCGGCCTGGACTTCGCCATCTTCTGCAACGAAGAGAGCGACGACCCCTACACCCGTCTGAGCTATCTGGTCGGCAAGTGCGAAGAGCGCCCCAACGCTTACCAGGCGGGCGAAGACCCCGGCTGCTATCCCGAGGATCTGGTTGTTGAATACGAAATCGCCCTTGCCGATGCACAGGATGCCCTCGAAAACGAAGACGACGATGCTATGACGAGCGCCTACAACACTCTGAAAGACATTCTCGACAGACTGGACGCAAACATGGTGCCCATCACCGACGGCCTGTACTACCTGAAAGGCGGTCCTAACCTGGTTGCAAAGCGCGGATACGACATCGGCATCCGTGGCGTGAACGACAACTCCCTGATGTGGGGTCCGTTCGACGGCATCAGCCCCGACCAAGTGTGGGAAATCAAACGTCTGGAAAGCGGCAACTTCAGCATCCAGAACTACGCCCTGAAGACTTACATCGGCTACATGAAGTCGGAAGCCTTCACCGAATGGCGCTTTGTCG
>CAMZHB010000021.1 GCA_947306605.1 uncultured Prevotellaceae bacterium
GCCAACGTCAAGCCGGCATACTGCGAAAGCAACGTGCCCAAAGCCACGCCGGCAACCTTCATGCCACAAACAAAGACGAAGAAAAGGCTCAGCAGGATGTTCAACACGTTCTGCACAAGCGCCACCGCCATCGTCACCCGGGTGTTCTGCAATCCAATGTACCATCCGTTGAAACCGTAAAGCATAAATACGGCCGGCGCACCCCATATACATATTTTATAATAGGTAAACGCCTCGGCTTCCACGCGCGGTGTGGCGTGAACTAACGACAACGCCAGATGTCCAAGCGGCACTTGAAACACCAGGAGCACCATTGCCGTGAGACAGGCAAACACCAGAGCTCGTACAAGCGAGTGAGTCACTTGCTCAGTCTGACCTGCACCCAACGCCTGCGAAGTAAACCCACTGGTACTGCCACGCAGGAAACCGAAGAGCCAATATACCATGCTGAAAATCATACCTCCGACGGCAATAGCTCCGATATAGACCGCACTACCGAGATGACCCACAATGGCTGTATCGACTAAGCCGAGCAGAGGTACCGTCACGTTCGATACAATGGCGGGTAAGGCGATACGGAATATGCGCTGTCTGACGTTAAGAGAAGTCCCGGTTTCCAATACTCAGAGTGTGATTAAAAAAGATACTTCCTTGAAGGCGTAACGTCGCACCTGGCCTTCGTCAGTCCGAAGCAACAAGTGCCCGTCAGGCTCAACGCAGTCAATAAAAGCCCTAAACGTGCCCCGGGAGTCACGATACGGATGCATACCTTCGCGCCAATAGAGGCTATCGCCGTATTGCTGCGCCAAAGATTCGCTTTCGCCTGATTCCAAACGGCCGTAGAACGTTTCAAAATGCTTCAGGAAATCCATAAACAGCCTGTCGCGCGGCACATCGTGGCCTAAAATCTGGCGGAGTGAAACTGGATTGGGCGCATCACTGACAAAGTGTTCCTGATTGACGTTGATGCCCGTTCCCAAGACGCACTGCCGGATGCTTTCACCCGAGAGTTCGTTTTCAATGAGCGTACCTGAAATTTTCTTGTCGCACCAATAGATGTCGTTAGGCCATTTTATGGAAATGTTGTCAGTATATTGTACCAGTGTTTGTGCCACTGCGAGCGACATGACTTGGAGCAAAAGAAACTGACGCCGCGCCGGGAGAAACGCAGGTCGCACTCCGACACTGAACAACAGGTTCTTGCCGCGTTCACTCTCCCATGTATTGCCCGTCTGCCCCCGTCCCGCCGTTTGGTAATCGGTCATGACTATCACTTTCTGCGCCATAGACTGGAGCATAAGGCGCTTTGCCTCGTCATTGGTCGACGTTGTCTCGGACAATCGCAACACTTCAATTTCTGCCTGCCTCATCGTCTGCGCTAATGTGTGTCTGGTGTCTCAAACCTCCGTCATAGGCCTGTTCTACAAACAATGAAGCACGGTCAAAGGCATCTTTAATGTGACGTATCTTAAAGTTGTCGAAACCGGTGCCTTCCACAGCCACGATATCGAAGCGGTAAGGCCAATCCAAACGCTTTTTAATGAGATAGGCATGGCCCGAAGCAAGGAGACGGCTCATTTTCCGACGGTCCACAGCGGCCTCAGGAGCCTGAAAAGTGGACGAAACACGTGTCTTGACCTCAACAAAGATGATGAAGCCCAATTTCTCAGCCACAATGTCTATGTCACAGTGACCATAGTGCCAGTCAAGCTCGAGGATGTGGTAACCGTGCATCACCAAATAATGCACCGCAGCCTCTTCGCCCAAACGGCCCAATTCGTTGTGAGATGCCATACACGTAATTTCAAATTCAGCACAAAGGTAACGCTTTCCTGCCAAACACAAGGCATGTCTGGCGCGCAGAATCAACACAACAGGGCCAGACATGTGCTTTTTTCGAGAAACGACTGCCGAAGCCGGTTTTTCCAAATGCGTTTTCATGAAAACTAACTCCGATATAGTTTTTCATACATCGGACATTGAAAAAACTAAACGGGATGTTGTTTTTTCCACGCCCAATACTGTCAAAACGAAAAACATTGTCGTAACTTTGTAAACTGATATGGACGATACTTACTACATGAAACTGGCGCTTCAAGAGGCTCAAAACGCTTACAATGAGGACGAGGTGCCAATCGGGGCAGTCATTGTGGCGGGCGACCGCGTGTTGGCACGCGGACATAACCTGACAGAACGCCTGAACGACGTCACTGCCCACGCCGAGATGCAGGTCATCACGGCTGCAGCCAATGCCACAGGAGGCAAATACCTGACCGATTGCACGCTCTATGTCACCGTAGAACCTTGCACCATGTGTGCCGGCGCCATTGCTTGGGCTCAGATGGGCCGTCTTGTATACGCGGCGGCCGATGAAAAACGTGGTTATACCCAGTACGCACCACAAGTCCTCCATCCAAAGACTGAGGTTACCGCAGGCGTACTGGCAGACGAATCACGCGAACTCATGCAACGCTTTTTCCGTGAAAAACGTCACTGAAAACGATACCGACTGACGAATGAAAGAATTTGTACTCTCTGAAGCGAAGGCCGAAACGGCGGTGCTTGTAGCTCTCATTACACCACAGCAGAACGAACGTCGTACACAGGAATACCTTGACGAATTAGAGTTTCTTGCCGAAACGGCTGGGGCACATACCGTGCGCCGATTCACACAACGGTGCGACGGTCCCAGCAGTACGACTTACATAGGTACGGGGAAATTACAGGAAATCAAACAATATCTAAACGATGAGGCTGATGCAGAACGCGAAGTGGGTATGGTCATTTTCGACGACGAACTCTCAGCCAAGCAACTGCGTAATATCGAGAAGGAACTTCAGATTAAAATCCTTGACCGCACCAGTTTGATTCTCGATATCTTCGCCATGCGCGCCCAGACCGCAAGTGCCAAAACACAAGTGGAATGGGCACAATACCGCTACTTGCTTCCCCGGCTGCAACGCCTATGGACTCACCTCGAACGACAAGGTGGCGGCTCGGGTAGCGGCGGTGGCAAAGGCAGTGTAGGACTGCGAGGACCAGGTGAAACGCAATTGGAAATGGACCGACGCATCATCCTTAACCGTATGTCCCTGTTAAAACGCCGCTTGGCTGAAATCGACAAACAAAAAACCACACAACGCCAAAACCGCGGACGACTTATTCGCGTGGATCTCGTAGGTTATACCAATGTAGGCAAATCCACATTGATGAATCTGCTGGCTAAAAGTGACGTATTCGCAGAAAACAAACTGTTTGCCACACTCGACACCACCGTACGTAAGATGGTACTGCAGAACTTACCGTTTCTGTTGGGAGACACCGTGGGTTTCATTCGCAAATTACCCACTGACCTTATAGAATCATTTAAGAGTACACTCGACGAAGTACGTGAAGCCGATTTGTTACTACACGTGGTTGACATCAGTCACCCCGACTTTGAGGAACAAATGCAAGTTACCAGACGCACGCTCACTGACATCGGTGCCGGTGATAAGCCTGAAATCGTTGTATTCAACAAAATTGACGCGTACACCTATATAGAGAAAGATGCTGATGACTTGACTCCGCGCACCAAAGCCAACTGGACGCTTGAGGAACTGGAACAAAGTTGGATGGCCAAACTCGGTAAAGACTGTATCTTCCTTTCCGCCCGCGAACGTACCAACCTTGAAGCCTTCCGACAACTGCTTTATAAGAAAGTACGAGAACTTCACGTTCAAAAGTATCCTTATAACGATTTCCTCTACGACACCTACGAAGAGCAGGACGCATGAACGAAGCAACACGCCGATTCATTGAAACCCATGCCGCAGACGATGTACACCGGCTAGCCTTGTCGGGAAACAAAGACCCTGACGTTGATATGGCCTTTGCACTCACTCAAATAGAAGGGCGGCAACGAGCAAAAGCCAAATTACCCTTATGGGCCGCCAACCCCGACATTCTATGGCCGTCACACTTAGCATTGGAACAATGCTCGAGTGAACAGACGGCACACTATAAAGCCCGAATCGCAGGTAACGGGCAACGTTTCGTGGACCTTACAGGTGGTTTCGGTGTTGACTTTGCCGCCATCGCGCCACAATTTATAGAATCCATTTATGTAGAAAGACAGGAATCCCTATGTGAACTGACATCGCATAACTTCAAAACTCTCTGTCTACATGACGTGGAGACGGTCTGCGGCGACAGCACCGAATTCCTTCAAACTATGCCTTCGGCCGATCTCATTTTTATCGACCCTGCCCGCCGCGACCGTCACGGAACACGCACCTATGCCATCAGCGACTGCACACCCGACGTTTTGCCTTTGAAAGAAACATTGCTAAGGAAAACTCCACGGATACTCTTGAAGTTTTCTCCCATGCTCGACTGGCGCAAGGCAGTCAAAGACTTGGGGGAGAATTACGTCAGCGAAGTTCACATCGTTTCTGTGAACAATGAATGCAAAGAACTCCTGATCATTATGGAACGCATCGCTCATCCCATGCGACTCATATGTGCCAATGATGCAGAAAGCGAGGCGTTCTCATCTGAGGAACTTCACGTCCAAACTTCATCCTACACAGCTACCGGCCAATACCTTTACGAGCCCAATGCCAGTCTAATGAAAGCCGGATGCTTTGGAGCGTTAGCCAGACGTTACAACGTCAAACCCGTCAGTCCCGACAGTCATCTATTTCTCTCCGAAATAGCCATACCCCGTTTCCCTGGTCGCAGTTTCTACATAATCAAAACCACCACCATGAACAAGCAAGATCTGTTTACAACACTCAGCGGACTTACCCAAGCCAACATCAGCGTACGCCACTTTCCACTAACCGCTGACAAACTGCGCCGGCGGCTCCGCCTGAACGATGGCGGCGACACCTTCATATTCGCAACGACACAGACCAATGGAAAACACATCTTATTATTCTGCAAAAAACAGAGATAGAATCATACATTTTGCGTAATTTTGCCAATGTTATGGAAGTGATCACACTACTTAAAGACCTCATCCGCACCCCTTCCTTCAGTCGTGAAGAACAAGCTGCCGCCGACCTCATAGAGCAATTTATGCAAGTCCACGGTCTGGCCCCATGTCGTGAAGGCAACATCGTGTGGTGTCTCTCCCCTGGCTACCATCCCGACCACACCTCACTGCTGCTCAACGCCCATCTCGATACCGTCCGGCCTGCTGCAGGATGGCAACGTGACCCGTTCTGTCCAACCCTTGAAGGCGATAAGCTTTACGGTCTGGGTTCCAACGACTGCGGCGGCGGACTAGTAAGCCTTCTTGAAACCTTCATCCAGTTGTCAAAACGCCCGCAAACATACAACCTCATCTTCGCAGCCACAGCCGAGGAAGAAATATCCGGCCCTAGCGGCATGGCGCACCTTTTCCCACTCCTGCCCCACATCGACACCGCCATTGTGGGTGAACCTACTGCACTGCAACCCGCCATTGCCGAACGTGGCCTCATGGTGCTCGACTGTACCACTGTCGGCCGCGCCGGACATGCCGCACGCGAAGAAGGCGACAACGCCATTTACCATGCACTTCCTATCATCGAATGGTTCCGCACTTTTCAATTCCCCAAAGTATCACCCCTGCTCGGTCCCGTCAAGACAAGTGTCACCGTAATCCAAGCCGGCAGCACCCACAACCAGGTACCCGATCGGTGTACCTTCACCGTTGATGTCCGCGTCAACGAACTCTACACCAACGAAGAAGTGCTCGACATCATCCGCGCCAACGTCGATTGCGAACTTACAGCGCGTTCCACACGACTCCGTTCCAGCCACATTAGCACTAGGCATCCCTTGGTCAAAGCGCTCATACGCATGGGACTCAAGCCCTACGGCTCGCCCACGCTCAGCGACCAGGCGCTCATTGACTGTCCCTCTCTCAAACTGGGACCAGGAGATTCCGCACGCTCACACACCGCCGATGAATATATACAGCTCAGCGAAATCACACGCGCAGTCGACATCTACCTTCAACTGCTCGACGGTCTCACCCTCTAAACCACCCCTTTTCGGAAATCTTAAAGCACCGGCTTTTCACTAACTTTGTATCACGAACGTATATGCCGATGAGGAATGTCATAATTCGACTGTGGTCCGTCGCCCTCCGTCCGTTGGAGGTCAACGGACGTTTTTTCGTATTCATGGGCCTCTTAGGTACTCTGTGCATTGTTTTTGAGCCGTGGGACAGTCTCAGGCCACTATCGCTGATTGAGTTATTACCGGACCTATACATCGTTTGCGCCCTATTGTGCGTGCTGCCACACAAGGCACGCGGCGTGGTAAGATGGTTGTTGTCCACTGTGGCCTACATCGTCTGTCTGTTAGACTGTTTCCTCTTTGTACGCACAGGTGCTCCTATGCAATCGTCTGTGCTGCGTGCCATGTTAGCAACCACGCCCAGCGAAGCATCCGAAGCTCTCCACGCCTATGTGGTACCATCCGTACTGCTGTCGCCCGTAGGTCTTATCGTTGTGTTGGCAATCCTTCACGTGCTGCTGACACTGCGTCCTTCGCTGTGTCCCACATGGGTATCTCGCTTTTGTCGCCGATGGGGGGCACCGCTGCTGTTGGCTTGTATTCCTCTGTGCTTTGTCGCGAGTTTTACAAACCGCCATTACATGTTCCACCGTCTGTTGCTCGCTCAGAGAGACACAGAGTTGCCTCAACATATCATGGACGTGACTATCAAGACCGGTTACTACACCCCACTGCACCGTCTGTGGCACTGTTGGCTCGAAGTAAGACATGACGGACAGACGCTTGATGCATTGGCCTCCTCGGTGTCCATGGCTCAGGTGGACAGTTGCAGCTACACTTCACCGAACATCGTGCTCATTGTCGGTGAAAGCCTGAATCGGCATCACCTTTCGCTCTACGGCTACCCCTTGAAGACGTGCCCTTACACGGAAACACTGGCAAAGGACAGCGGCCTGATCGTTTTGACCGATGTGGTGACGCCATGGAATTACACTACTGAAGCCTTGGAACATATGTTCTCACTCTACAGTTTTGGTGACAAGGGATTCTGGACCGACTATCCGTTGGTGACCACACTCTTTCGTCGAGCAGGATATCACGTTCAGTTTATTTCGAACCAATATGTGGTCAATCCTCCCAAGAACACGGGGTCGTTGCTCGATACCGGTCTGTTTGTGGATTCCACACTCAGTAGCATTCAGTTTGACCGACGTAATGCCACCACACATACCTACGACGAGGCTCTGCTCCAAGACTACGATTCGTTGAGCCAGTGGCGTACAGAAAAGAACTTGACTATTTTTCACCTTATTGGGCAACATATCGAATTCGGTGACCGTGTGCCCGACGGATGGCACCGTTTCAAAGCGACCGACTACCATCGTCCCGATCTGACAGAGTCACAACGCAATATCCTGGCCGACTACGACAATGCCACGCTTTACGGTGACTATGTGGTAAGCCGTATTCTGGACCGGCTGAAAGATGAGAATGTTGTTGTAATATTCCTGCCTGACCACGGTGAACGTTCGTTTGATGGGTGTCAAACCTACGGACGTAGCAACAGTATGGCCCTAAACGATGTACAGCAACAGTATGAAATTCCCATGTGGCTCTGGATGTCCAAAAGCTACCGACAGACTCATTCTGATATTTACAATGCGATAAAGCGGGCCAAAGACTTGCCGTTCATGAGTGACCGCCTACCCCACTTGCTGATCGGATTAGCGGGGATACAATCTCCAGACTACAAGCCAAGCCATGATTTGCTCCATGTACAATATAATGCGCGCCAAGCGCGTCGTCTGCGCGGCGAATATGACTATGATTCGCTGTGTACAACGACTACACAGTGAAAAATAAGTGTCCTATTGCTCTTGTGCGTCCGATTATTTGTAATTTTGTAGTGTAAATAATATAAGATAATGAAAATAGAAATTATTAACCGCAGCCACCACGCGCTGCCCACGTATGCCACTCCAGCCAGTGCCGGTGTGGACCTGCGCGCCAATTTAGACGAGCCCGTCGTGTTGCACTCCATGGAACGCAGACTCATTCCTACGGGGCTATTCATAGCTTTGCCCGAAGGGTACGAGGCACAAGTACGTCCACGTTCTGGCCTGGCTCTTAAAAAAGGGATCGGGTTACTCAATTCTCCGGGTACCATTGACGCCGATTATCGTGGTGAGATTGGTGTGATTCTCATTAATCTTTCAAGCGAAGACTTTGTTATTAACGACGGCGAGCGCATTGCGCAAATGGTAATAGCACGTCATGAACAGGCAGAGTGGATAGATGTTGATGTGCTGAATGAAACGGAACGAGGCAGCGGAGGTTTCGGACATACGGGAGTGTGAATTTGAGAGAACGTGAGTAGAGCATTAAGACATAAAGATATTGTGACACGTACCCTTATAACTATGCTGTTGGTCGGCCTGACGGTATTAACTAATGAAGGCATGGCCCGGGTACGGAAAGACAAGGCACCGACAATTGCCGATGCTCTCTACAATTCGCTCTACTTGGAATCAGTGTGCCAGCGGGAAGCGGGACACTTGGCCGCTCAGTATGAATTGCTCAACCAAGCCCTGAAGTTGAACCCGAATGCTCCTGAAGCGGTATTCGACATGGCGGCTTGTGTGTCGCAGGGCAATGTCATGGACGAAGAAACCGTTACGGAATTGTTTGACAAAGCCGTAAAACTGACAAAGGGAAGGAATCCGTATTACTTGGAAACCTACGCCGAATATTTGACATACCGACAAATGTTTGAACGCGCGGTTCCTATATGGGAGAAACTCACGAATGATGAGAACAAACGCGAAAATGCGTACCGCATGCTAGTGACGTGTTACGACCGACTGGGACGAAACGAGGACATGCTACATGTGCTTGAAACTTGGACCAAAGTGGAAGGCGGAAGTGAGTATGTAGAAGTGATGCGTATGAAGACACTCAACCGGTTGGGACGTTACAATGAAGCCATCACCATTGCAGACAAACTTGCAGAAGAGAACCCCAGCAACGAATACTATGCAGCAGCACGGGCAGAGTCGCTTCTCGAAAGTGGCGACACGGCACAAGCAGGGCAAGAGGCCCGCAAACTCAAAGAGAAATATCCTCAAAGTCCTTCAGTACAAGTACTGCTGATTCATTATTTGAATGAAACAAAGCAACGCGACCAAATGTTACAAGCAGTGGCCGATGTCATCTTGAACGACGATCAGGAGATGGGGCTACGAACATCCATGATGCAGAGTCTGATGAGCGATGTTAGATCGCCCGAAGAAGAAAAACAGGTGGTACAAGTTTTCGACAGTTTGATGACTCAGCCTTTGGAAGACGCTTCGTTGCCAGAACTCTACATACATTATTTGGTATCTAAGCACGCGCCCGATTCTGCTTACATGCCGGCCATGCGCCGGATGATTGACATCGACCCTTCTGACAACAGCGCCCGACTGATGATGGTTCAAGATGCGTTGAACAGAAAAGATTATGGAGAAACTATCACACAATGTCGTGAAGGCATACGCTATAATCCCCAAAACTTAATCTGTTATCACATCGGCGGCGGAGCTTTGTATCAAGAAAAGCGCTATGAGGAGTCACTGGTTCTGTTTAAACAAGGACTGCCATTCGTAAAGGATACTAAGGAATTGGAAACAGTGTCCAACTTTTATTCTTCATATGCCGATGCACTGCATGAAACCGGTCATCGTGACGAAGCCTATGCACTTTATGACTCAGCCTTGGTGTATAATCCTGTGAATACCGTGGCACTGAACAATTATGCCTATTTCCTATCACTCGACGGCATACGCTTGGACTATGCCCGGGAAATGAGTTCAAAAGTATTGGAAATAGAGCCAAACAATCCCACCTACATTGACACCTACGCGTGGATTCTCTTCTTAAACAAAGATTACAACGAGGCCCTGTCCTACATTGACAAAGCCCTTGAAAAAGTAAATGATGAACCGGGTGACGGAAGTCTTTACGAGCATGCTGGCGACATCTATTACCATTTGGACAAGCGTACTGAAGCTCTCCGTTTCTGGCGAAAGGCCGAAACTCTAGGTGGCGGATCGGAAATGTTATCCAAAAAGATAAAAAACCAACGTTATTACGAACAATAAAGAACAGAAACAAATGAGAAAGTCATTGAAACACCTATCCATTCTTTTGCTCGGCATTTTCCTGGTGGCCTCGTGTCATTCAACCAAGCAAACAGAAACGGGACAAACATCCACCAATGAGTCAGCATACAAACAACGCGTCTTGTCCAATACCCAATCCGCTTCGGCCGTAACGGCAAAAATGAAGGCACACGTCACATCAGGAACACAAGGAATCACACTTGGTGGCACACTACGTATGAAGCGTAACGATGTCATTCAAATGTCACTCACGTTCATGGGACTCATGGAAGTGGCACGTTTGGAGTTTACCCGCGACTATGTGCTTTTCATCGACCGGATGCATCAGCGCTACGCACGGGTTTCCTATGCCCAAATAGATTTCCTCAAAGCCGCCGATTTGGATTTCTATACACTCCAGGCTATCTTTTGGAATGAGATATTTGTGCCAGGCACGCCCGATGTCACACAGGCTTTGTCACAATTTACCATGGCATCCAGCGGTAACCATACATTACTTAGTCTGACAACAGCACCAAAACTTGACTACGCTTTCCTCACACAAACCAAGACAGCCCTGCTTGCCCGCACGTCAGTCCGTTCAAAGAATGTGAACAACGCTGACAACTTGGAATGCATCTACGACAACTTCATTAAGCTCGATGGAAAGTCATTCCCCTCGACAATCAACGTCAAGTTCAACAGCCGCAAGCCTCTGTCGCTCGACCTCTCCCTCTCCTCCATCAACAATGCCACCAACTGGGAAACCCGTACCAGCATTTCTTCCAAATACAAGGAAATGGACGCCAACAAACTCCTTGAAAGCATCTTCAACCAATAATCCACCGTCATGCTCCGCCGATTTCTTCTCATAATCCTTGCGGTTATCCTTGCCTGCCCGCTTTCTGCCCAGACAAAGAAAACCACCGCTGCACGCAAAACACAGACGCAGACTAAAAGCAAGTCCACAGCCAAGACCACCACGTCGAAAGCCAAGACACCCGTAGTGCCCGAAACCAAGGAACTGCGTAACCTGCGTAACAAACAAGCCGCCCTAAAGAAGAAAATCAGCCAATCCGAAACCCAATTGCGCAACACCATGCAGAGTGTCCGAAAAGGACTCAGCGAACTGACCATCCTCAACGGACAGATAGAAACCCACGAACGGAACATCAAAGACATCCAGATTCAGATTGACTCCATCACAACCAACGTCAATCTTCTTTCAGCCCAACTCGACACGCTCTCAGTCCAACTTAAGGACAAGAAACAAAAGTACCGCCGCTCGTTGCTCTACCTCTTCAACAACCGCAAGTCGCAGAACAAGCTCCTCTTCATCCTCTCCGCCGACAACTTCACCCAAGCCCTGCGCCGCTACCGTTATGTGCGTGAATACGCCAAGTACCAGCATGTACAGGGTATGCTTATACAGAAGAAAGAAGAGCAAGTGAAGAGCGTCAAGCAGCAGTTGGAGCAGCAACGCACGGAGAAGAACACCATGCTTGCACGTCAGCGCACAGAGAACCAACAACTCGTGGTACGCAAGGAAGAACAGCAAAAGGCAGTCACAGCCTTGCAAAGCAAGCAAAAGCAGATACAGATTCTCATTGACCAGGACAAGAAAGAAATGGCCAAACTCAACCAGACCATCGACCACTATGTGCGCTACGCTGAGACCTGCTTCCGCGAGTACAAGAGCCTCGTGCGCTACTGGCTTACGTTCAACGAGATCAACAACTCCATGCCGCAGGACAATCAGGGGAAGCCCCTGCCCCAATGGCGCTATCAGG